>JANNVM010000597.1:0-8754 GCA_031414455.1 Verrucomicrobiota bacterium | reverse complement strand
AGGCGGTGCGGGCAGCGGGGAAAACGCGAACTTCACCATCGTCGGGAACCAGTTGCGCGCGAACACGTCATTCGCCGCTCTGACCGGCGTGCCTCAGCGCATCCGTATTCGCAGCACCGATGCGGGGGGCCTCTTTGTGGAAGGGTCTTTCGTCCTAACCGTGCAGCCGAAAACCCGCAGCGTGGTCATCAACGAAATCCACTACAATGGCGCGGTGAACACGGTGCGGAATTCGTTCATCGAACTCTACAATGACGGCCCGGCTGCCGCGACGCTCACCGGTTGGCGCATCAGCGGCGGCGTTGATTATTTGTTCCCCGCCGGCACCACCATCGCTGCCGGCGCCTACCTCATCGTTGCCGAAGATCCCGCAACCATCCTTTCCTCCTATGGCCGGGCGGCGCTCGGCCCATGGGATCATGCGGTCATTACCTATCCCGACGGCTCGAAGCAAACGAGCGGCCTCTCGAATGACGGCGACACCGTGCGCCTGCGGGATGCCGCGAACAACGTGGTAAGTAAAGTGGATTACGAGAACCACTCGCCATGGCCTGCCGAGGGCAACGGCGAGGGGTCCAGCATCGAGCTGATCAACCCCGGGCTCGACGAGACCCATGGCAGCAACTGGCGCGCGACGAAAGGCAGCGGTGGCGTTCCCGGCGTCACCTTCATTTCCCCGGCCACCAGCGGCTGGAAGTATTTTAAAGGAACGGTGGCTCCGTCAGCGACATGGAAGGACCTCACCGGTGCCGACCTCACCGGCTGGCTCGACGGCACTACGACCGTCGGGAATGCCACCGTCCCTTTCTTCGGGTTTGGTTATGGAGATTCCGACGATGTGGTTCTTCTCAATGACATGCGGGAGATCGCGGGCACTCAGACGGGTTACCAGGCGGCCTACTTCCGCAGGGAATTCACCATTCCCGCGGGCCAGATGCCGACCGCGCTCGCGCTGCGGGTTTATGTGGACGACGGCTGCATCATTTGGATCAACGGTGTGGAAATTCCCGTGCGCTTCCACTGCGGACCCGGAACACCCTCACACAATGTCGCCGATCAGAGTCTGATGACGGGCGTCACCTTCACCAGCCATGAAGCCTCGCCGAACAACTGGGAGAGTTACACCATCGGGAGTCTTGCCCCTTACAATCTCGTGGAAGGCACCAATGTCGTCGCCATCCTTGCGGCGAACGATCTTAAGAATTCGTCCGACTTTTCCTTTAACCTGGAAATCAAGCCGGCCGTATCTGCCGGAGATGCAGCCTCGCCCGGCGCGCGCAACGTCAACTATTCCGCCACCGCGGCTCCCGCCATCCGCAAAGTGGAGCATTCGCCGCTCACGCCCGCCAGCAGTGATCCCATCGTCGTCACGGCGCGCATTACGGACCCCAATGGCGTCGCCTCCGCGTCGCTGGCGTATCAGCTGTGCACGGCGGGCAATTTCATTCCCGCCACGCTGCCCAAGGCGATCAGCGGCGGAAACTTCGTCAACGTCGCCACGCCGCAGAGTCCGAATCCCGCCTTCGAGCTGCCGGCGAACTGGACGAACATCGCGATGAATGACGATGGCCTCGGTGCCGATGCCCTGGGCGGCGACGGCATCTGGACGGGCACCATTCCGCCCCAGGCGAACCGCACGCTGGTGCGCTACCGCATCACCACCGCGGACAATGGTGGCGCTTCCGCCCGCGTGCCGTATGCCGGCGATCCGTCGCTCAACTTCGGCTGCTTCGTCTATAACGGCGTGCCGGCTTACGAGGGCACCACCGCCGCCGCGCTCACCGCCATGCCGGTCTATCACCTCCTCACGCGCAAGGCGGACTTCGATCAGTGCGTGGCCTACGATGCCAACGCCTCGCAACGGCTCTCCGCCGGCACGAGCTGGAACTACGAGAACTGGCGCGCCTGCTTCGTCTGCAACGGTGTGGTCTATGATCACATCCCGTATCGTTTGAAGGGAGCCAACGGACGCTACACGGCCAGCGGCACCGGCGGCGTGGGCAACGGCAAGCGCGCGTTCAAGTTCTACTTCCACAAGGGCTACGAGTTCGATGCCATAGACCAGGCTGGCGTAAAATACCCGGAGAAGTGGAGCACGATGATCACTGAGAATCTCTGGGAGAACCGCGCCACACTCACTTTTTCGCTCAATGAAATGGTCGGCTTCCACCTGTTCAACCAGCTCGGCGTTCCCGCGCCGCGCGGCCACTGGTCGCAGTTCCGCACCATTATGCAGACTGCCGAGCAGCCGGACAAATGGAATGGCGACTTCTGGGGCATGATGTGGGTGCATGAGGACTACGACCGCCGCTTCCTTGCCGCTCATGATTTGAAAAAAGGCAACCTCTACAAGCTCACGCGTGACGGCAGTTCTGGCCTGCTCCAGTTCCGCTACCAGAGCGCGTTCGGACCCACGGATGGCTCGGATCACCAAAATATCGATAGCCAGCTCATTGGCACAAGTACGCCCGCGTTCATTCAGGCGCGCGTGAACCTCGACGCATGGTGCCGCTACCACAGCTTCTGTGAAGCCATCCGGCACTACGACTACTGGCCCGACGGCGATAACAACGCGGCGTGGTACTTCTACCCGCTCTACAACACGGCGAACGGCAACAAGGGCCAGATGAATTACCTGCCCAACGACCTCGACGCCACCTGGGGACCAACATGGAACAGCGGTCACGATGTCGTTCACAATGCCCTCTTCAACGACAGCGCCAGCGGCGGCGGCGACGCCAGCACGAACCCGACACTCTGGCCCAACTACTTCAATCAGGTCCGCGAACTCCGCCGCCTGCTCTGGCAGCCGGACCAGGTGAACCCGCTCATTGATGAATTCGCCGCCACGATCCGTCCGGTCGTGAATGCCGAGTTCACCCGCTGGGTCGGCGGCCCGGCCGCATCCGGCAACTACGGCGGCCTCAGTGTCTATGGCCCGTCGGGCACCGCAGTCATCGGGCTGAGCAGCGGCACGCCCGCGGGCACCGTCGCACTCGATCAATACGTCGCCGGCATGAAGGACTTCGCGTTCGATGCCAATGGCGGCGGCAGCAACTGGCCCGGCGGCAACATCGGCACCGGCGGCACAGCGGCTCGATTGGATACCATGGCGAACCTCACCAACCCGCTGCTCACCGGCACGGAAGCCTCGCGCTATCCGGCCACGCCGGCCATTACCTTCACCGGCGCGGGCGGATTCCCGGTGAATGACCTGCGCTTTACCACCAGCGCCTTCAGCGATCCGCAGAGCGATCCCTTCGCCGGCATTCAGTGGCGCGTTGCGGAGGTAAATACGTCTGCCGCGTGGGGTGCCGGAGTGAAGCGTCTGCTGGAGATCAACGCCAGCCACGATAGTGGCGAAATCGCCGCCTTTGCCGCGGAATACAAATTTCCGGTCACCGCGTGTGAACCGGGCAAACGATACCGCGCGCGCGTCCGCATGAAGGACAACACGGGACGCTGGAGCTTCTGGAGCAATGCCATGGAGTTCACCGTCGGCACCTTCGATCCTTCGGCGTTTGCCTCGCAAATCGTGGTCAGTGAAATCATGTATCACGCCGACGGAGCTACTGCTGCGGAGCGGGCTATCGCCGCGGGACTTGTGCCGCCAAGGACATGGAACGATGACTCGTTCGATTACGTCGAACTCCGCAACGTTAGTGCCGGTTCCTTGGATCTTACCGGATTCCAGTTCACCGCCGGGTTCGACTTTGCCTTCCCTGCCGGCACCATCCTCGCGCCCGGTGCCAACATCCTCGTAGTGCAGGATGTGGATGCCTTCAACGCGCGCTACGGTGCCGGCAAACCCGTCGCCGGCGCATGGGACGCGAATGACCGGCTCAGCAACGGCGGCGAAATCCTGACACTGCAATTCGGCCTCGCCACGCCCGCCGTGTTCTCCTTCGCATATGACGATGACCCCGCACTGAACTGGCCTGCTTCTGCAGACGGCGCCGGCGCGAGCCTCGTGAAGATCGAGCCCGAAAACCTGGACCGCGATCCCGCCCTCGGCCTAAACTGGCGCAGCAGTATCGCTCCAGGTCCAGGCGGCGACGACCGCATCAGCTACGCCGGCTGGCTCGCCGGAGCCGCTGAGCCGAATGCCGACAACGATGCCTTGAGCAACGTTGCGGAATACATGCTCGGCGGCGACACGCTCATGGATTCCTCCGCCCTCATCCCTGCCGGCGCGTGGCGCCAGTATACAGTCGCCGGAAATGCCGGCACCTATGCCACCCTCACGTTCCAGCGTGCTAACAATCACGAGGATTTCACCCAGCATGTGGAATTCTCGACCAGCCTCACTGCCTGGCCGATTACCGGCGTCCAGGTCAGCGCCGCCGACAACTTCGACGGCACCCGCACCGAAGTCTGGCGCAGCAGCGTCACCGTGGATGCCGGCACCCGGTTGTTCGGGCGCGTTCGGTTCACTCAGCCATGACTTGCGGAGGCCAGGAAGTTCATCATCGCGGGTATTTCCGCCCGGCGCTTACAACTGCTCGACCCTGAGCTCCACCTGGAGCGCCGTGGTGGCTCCGGGCGGGCCGTCGAAGTGTCCGGAGATTGGGGCCGCGTCCTGATAGTCGCGGCCGGTGGCGATTTTGATGTGGCGTTCGTCGGCGAGAATGTTGTTGGTCGGGTCCAGGCCGTGCCAGCCGTGACCGGGGACGAAGACTTCGCACCATGCGTGGGATGCCTGAGCACCGCGGAGGTGAGAGTCCGGACCGTTGTAGAGATAACCGCTGACGTAGCGGGCCGGGATGTTGATGGCGCGGCACAGACCGGCCATGAGATGGGAAAAATCCTGACAGACGCCGCGTTTCGTTTCCAGCACTTCACGGACGTGGGTCGCGGCGGTGGTGGTGTTGGGGGCGTAAGTCCAGTTCTGGTAGATGTGCTGCATAATGCTTTCCGCAGCCGTGAAGACATCGGTGATGCCGAAAGTGATATCGAGCGCGAGTTTCCAGAGTTCCGGAGAGTCGTCCACATAATGACTGCGCCGGAGAAAGTCGCGGAGCATTTCGTCCCGCAGTGAGGCGAGGCCGCTCAAGGACGCTCCCAGCGGTTTTCCGCCGGCATAGGGTGACGTCGTGTTGATGGTGGCCTGGGCCTCAATGACGAGTTCGCTGTGCGGCTCGGCCAGTTCGAAGTAGTGGACGTAATTTAAATAGGGGTCGCGAAAATGCCGGAGACGGACGGGCGGCTGAACGTTGAGCAGAAAGAATTCGAGGCGCGATTTGTCCTCCGTGGCCGGGCGCAGCCGCAGTTCATTGTAACTGTCCCGCACCGGGAGCCGGTAATGATAGCGCGTGCGGTGAAAAACTTGGAGGCGCATGGGGAGAAATGAAAAATGCAGAATAAGAAATGCAAAAATATGGCAGACGGAAGGCTGGCTCCATCAATCTTCATTTTTCATTCTGCATTTGTTGTTGCTGCTGCTGCTGGGCCTGCAACTCCTCGTCGTCAGCGGAATGCCATGCGCCGCGCTGCCATGCGAAGGACGGAGTTTGATCCAGTGGCGTCCGGTCGGAATAGAGGATGAAGGTCTCGAAGATGGACGTGCCAATGTCATTGAGGCGGGTCTGCAGGTCATCAATGTAGGAATGGAGGCCGGCTTCCAGCACTTCCTCCACCGTGGTGTAGCGCAGATCGGCGGCGAGGCGTCCGGCGAGACGCACGGGGCGGCCCATGTCGCTCATCGTGCCGTGGCCGCACAGCGCAAGGAGAGTGGAGTGGACTTCGTTGAGGCAGCAGGTGATGGACCGCGGAAACGTTTCATCCAGCAGAAGATACTCAATGATTTTGACAGGGTCGAGTTTGGCGCTGAGGGTCTGGAAGGCATGCCATGCGGAGCATGAACGCAGCAGGGCGGCCCAGCGGAGCGGGCGGCCGCCGGCACTGGTGGAGACATCGGTGGGCAGGGCGGAGCACGTGTCGAGCAGCCGGGAAACCTTGTCCGCCCGCTCCAGCACCGTGCCGAGCCGGATAAAATGCCAGATTTCGCCGCGGGGGGTGGTGGATTCCGCGATGCCCTGAAACTGATAGGAACTGACCAGGACGCGCTCGTAAAAAGCGGCGGGCTGTTGCGTGCTCATGGCGCGGGCCTCGGCGGATTCGAGGAACAGGCGGAGTCCGTTCACGCAGACCCACATCTCATCGGAAATCTGATCGCGTACGGTGCGGGCATTTTCCCGGGCGGCCCGGACGCTGTTCAGCATGGAGTTGGGGTTGTCCGCGCGCAGGGTGAGAAATTCCGCAACACTGGCCCCGGTGACGGCGGGGTTGAGTGCGGCGAAGGCTTCATCGTCGCCCGTGGCCATAAGAATGGGCAGCCAGAATTGCTTGGCGTCCCCGGCCGCCACGCCGGCATCAAGGAGGAGATCCTGGGTGGAAAGCAGCAGCCGTGAAAGGTTTTCCGCCCGCTCCACATAGCGGGCCATCCAATAGATGCTGTCGGCAACTCGGCTGAGCATAACGGTCAGGATGCGGTGGTGGGAGGTTGATCGGGACGGTCTTCCCAGAGTACCCAGGTGTCTTTGCTGCCGCCGCCCTGGGAGGAATTTACCACCAGCGAGCCGGCCTTCAGCGCCACCCGCGTGAGACCGCCGGGCACCACCCGCACGCGGTCCCCATAGAGAACGTAGGGCCGCAGGTCAATGTGCCGGCCTTCAAAGTGATCATCCACAAAGACCGGGTGCCGCGACAGCGCCAGCACCGGCTGGGCAATGTAGTTCCGCGGGTTCGCCTTCACCCGCTCTGCAAAGTCGGCGCACTCTTTTTTTGTGGAGTGCGGTCCCATCAGCATTCCATAACCGCCGGATTCGTTCACAGCTTTCACCACCAGGTTTTCGAGGTTGGCGAGAATGTATCCGCACTCCTTTTCATCCACGCCGAGATAGGTCGGCACATTGGGAAGGATGGGATCCTGGTCGAGGTAATACTTGATCATTTTCGGCACGCAGGCATACACCGCTTTGTCGTCCGCCACGCCGGTGCCGATGGAATTGGCGAGGGCCACATGTCCCCGCTGATACGAATTCACAAGGCCGGGCACGCCGAGGAGGGAGTCCTTGCGGAACACGAGAGGATCGAGAAAATCGTCGTCGATCCGCCGGTAGATCACATGCACCTGCTGGAGCCCCAGAGTGGTGCGCATAAATATGCGGTCCTGACGCACAAGGAGGTCCCGGCCCTCGACGATGGGCACGCCCATCTGCTTGGCGAGATAGCAGTGTTCAAAGTAAGCGCTGTTATGCACGCCCGGCGTGAGGACCACAATCACCGGATCGAGCAACCCCTCCGGCGCGAGATGGGCCAGGGTTTCGCGCAGCATCGTCCCGTAGCCGTCCACCGGCATCACGGGGAGCGACTGGAGCAGCCCGGGAAAGGCGCGCTTCATGGCGTTGCGGTTCTCCAGCATGTAACTGGCACCCGAAGGGCAGCGCCCGTTGTCCTCCAGCACATAGTACTCGCCGTCGCCGTCGCGGACGAGGTCCGTGCCGCAGATGTGGATATAGATATTGTGAGGGACCTTGACCCCGCGGAACTCCGGACGGTAGTGTGAGGCCGATTCCACCAGCGAGGCCGGCACCACCCCGTCAGTGATGATCTTCTGTCCGTGATAGACGTCGTGGAGGAACAGATTCAGGGCGGTGATCCGCTGAATCAGGCCCGCTTCGATGCGGTCCCATTCCCGCCGCGGGATGATGCGCGGTATGAGGTCGAAAGGAAAGATGCGCTCCGTCCCCTGGTCATCACCATAAACGGTAAACGTGACACCCTGACGAAGGAAGGCGTTGTCCGCGGCGCGCTGCCGCTGGCCAAACTCTGCCGGTGTTAGTCCGCCGATACCCTCAATCACCTCCCGATAGTGGGTCCTCCGCGCTCCGGGAGCGCTGAAGACTTCATCAAAAAATTGATCCGTGCGGTAATTGTCGAACATTGAGCCCATGCTGCCGCATGGTTGGTTGCTTTAAAAACAAAGTAAAGCAAAGCCCGTGCCATTCTTTGCGGACGGTGTGAAAGGTTTTTTTGCTGTCCGTGCTTACCCGTTTCCCGCAACGGCCTGCGTCCGGGGCAGGCCTTGGATTTTGAGAGCCAGGGGCGCGGGCATTCCTCCGTTGCACACCCGCGGGCGACAACCTACTGCCGGGAATGGCTCTCGAAAAGATCACTCAGGTTTCCGGCTCTGCCGTGTACCTTCCAGGCTCCGACATTGATACGGACCGCATCATCCCGGCGCGGTTCATGAAATGCGTCACCTTCGACGGACTCGGCGAATACCTGTTCTACGACGTGCGCAAGAATGCCGACGGATCGGACAAGGAGCACCCGCTCAATGACCCGCGCTTTAAGAGTGCCAGTATTCTGCTCTCCGGCGTAAACTTTGGCTGCGGCAGTTCCCGCGAGCACGCCCCGCAGGCGATTTGCCGCTACGGCTTCCGCGCGGTGGTGGCGGAAAGTTTCGCCGAAATTTTCTTCGGCAACTGCACCACGCTCGGCATCCCCTGTGCCGTCGCTACCGCCTCCGACATGCAGCGCCTGCGCGCCGCCGTGGAGAAGGATCCGCAGATCACCGTGGCGGTGGATGTGGACAAAAACCGTGTCTTCTTCGGCGATGAAAACTTCACCGTGAATATCCCGGACACCGCGCGGGATGCGCTCATCTCCGGAAAGTGGGATCCGATCGCGGATCTTCTGGAAGGCGACGCCGCAGTGGCCGCCACCGCGGGGGCGCTGGACTATATGAAG
>JANNVM010000596.1:0-8238 GCA_031414455.1 Verrucomicrobiota bacterium | reverse complement strand
CACTGCCGCTCCCGCGTTCACGGCACCTCTGCGTTATGCGGATGCGGGTTACACGTATCATGCGGCCGTTGCCGATGTGAACCATGACTCGCGTCCGGATCTTGTGGTGACGGAATACAGCGGCCAGCGGCTGCGCACACTCCTCGGCAATCCGCAACAGCCCCTCGCCGTGGACGGCACCCTCAGCCGCCTGCGTCACGCCTACGCCCGCGGACAAATCTCCAGCGACTCCGACGAAGACTGGTTTTCCTTCACCGTGGAGGATGCCAAACGTCTCGTCGTCGCGGTGGAAAATCCGGGCTCGCTCGGCAGTGCATCGCTTGCCTTCGGTATCTTCAACAGCGCGGGGACAAACACCTACAACTTTACCAGCGACGGCAACGGCCGCGGCGAGAGCGTTCAGTTGAGCATCGATGCCCCCGGCACCTACTTCCTGCGGGTGACCTACAACAACTCGTACCGCGGCGAATACCAGTTACGCATCTCTGCTTTTGATGCGCCGACGGTCATCGAAAGTGAGGCCAATAACACCATTGCGACTGCCGATGCGTCCCCGCTGGTGCTGGGAGTGGGGTCGCTCACGGCCGCAGTGGCGGGTTATCTGGCTGAGGACGACACGGGCGGCGACTACTGGTCCCTCGGAAACCTCGGCTCCGGCGCGAACATCACGCTCGATCTGCGCATTCCAGCCACCAGCCCTCTCGTGGCGCGCATGGCCATTTTCAAGTCCGGCGGCACTCAGATGGCGATCAGCAACGCGGGCGATCCTCAACTGACCTTCGCGGTGACTGCAGGAAATGAGAGTGCCTACTCGTTCCGCGTCTTTGATTCCGCCACCACACGCGGGCTGCACTCGGAGTACCTGGTGGACATTACGATCGCCGACCCCGTGCCTCCCGCGGTCCTCGCCGCGTCGCTGCCGGCAGAGGGCAGCACGGTAACTCATCCAGGTTCAAATTTCACCGTCACCTTCAGCGAGGACATGCTGGCAGCCACGGTGACCAGCGCGGCAAACTACGAACTGCGCAGCGCCGGACCTAACGGCACTTTTGACAACGGCGGGGATGATGAATTGTACACGGTGACTCCCCAAAGCTACACCGCCGGACTGACGGCGAACTATCTCATTCCCGACGGACCCCTCCAGCCGGGCAATTACCGGTTCACCGCAGGCACCGGTCTGACTGACAAGTTCGCCAATCCGATGGCCGCGAACTATGTCCGGCTGTTCACCGTGACGGGAGTGGCTGGCTTCGTGCTCGAGGATCGTTCCAACAACAACATCGCCACCGCCGACTCCATCAGCGTCAGTCCGTCCGCAGCCTCCGACGGCACGTTTGCCTGGATGGGATCGACAGACGCGGAATCCATTATCTGGGGCCTGAAGCTCATCGATTTGAACGGCGATGGAAACAAGGATGCCGTCGTCACTAAATACGCCGCCAGCCAGATTGCGGTGTTTCCCGGCAACGCGGACGGCACTTTCGGCACTGCGGTCAACTATGCGACGGGCGTCAACCCGTGGGATATCGAGTTGATCGACATCGATGGCGACACCGACCTCGACGTAGCGGTGTCCTGCTACGGCAGCGACGAGGTGCGTTTATTCACGAATCCAGGCGACGGCACTTTGGTCGCGGGGGCCACGATCGCGACCGGGGACGGTCCGGTTCACATGGTTTCGGGCCGGTTTAACAACGATGCCATCCCTGACCTCGCGGTTGTCAATTATCTTACCGGCACCGGCGGGCGCAGCGTCAGCCTGCTGCTGGGGAATGGTGCGGGCGGCTTCCTCGAATCGAAGATTACCGTGAGCGGCCAGACGGTGCAGTTTTATGGACTGACGGCTGGAAACTTCAATGGGGACGGACTCGATGACCTCGCCGCGGGTGATTACGTGGCGGATGGCATGGCGGTCTTCCTGAACACCGGCGGTGCTTTCGCGGCGCCCGTGTTCTATCCTGTCGGCGATGCCGATCCGACCGGAGCCGGCGTGGCGGACTTCGATCACGACGGCCATAATGACATCGTTGCCTGCACGGCGTCCGACGACCAGATCAGCATTCTGAAGGGCAACGGAAACGGCACCTTCCAGCCATTCGTGCGGTTTGCGGTCGATGGAACCAGCGTCATGCATTTCGCCGAAACGCCGGATCTCAACGGTGACGGCTGGGCCGATCTGCTGATCACCCGCTACGACAGCGGTCTGATGGTCCGCTACAACCGCGGCGACGGGACGCTGAATTTCACCAGCCCGGTGCGCTACACGGAAGTCGGGCAATGCGGCGGCTGTGCGTGGGCGGATGTGAATCATGACGGGCGCATCGACCTGGTCGCCAGTTCCTATGACCAGGGCAAGATTCACGTCTGGACCGGGAATCCGGGGCTGCCCCTGGCCGTCGATGGCGCGGTCGCCGGTTTGCGCCATGGGGCCTTCCGCGGCTTCCTGACAACGGACTCGGATGCGGACTGGTATGCCTTCACGGCACAGGGGCAGGACCGGCTGCTCGTCAGCACCGAGACTCCGGGTGCTGCCTCATCCACAGGCAGGGCCTATACCCTTTACAATGTTCAGGGAGTGAGCCTCGGAAGCTTCAACGCAAACAGCAACGGCTACGGCCAGTGGAGCACCACACTGAACGAGCCCGGGCGCTACTTTCTCCGTGTGACCTATAATTACAGCGGCACGCAGGAGTACCGCGTCCGCGTCAGCCTTGCTCGTCCGCCCGTCTTCCTTGAAGTGGAGGACAATGACTCGGTGACGCAGACGAACACCCCGCCGCTGGTTCTGGGAGCAGGTCAGCGCACGGCCACGGTGATGGGAGTGAATCCGGTCAACGACACCGCGGGGGACCATTTCAACCTTGGCAATCTGTCCGCGGGAACCCAGGTCACTCTCTCGGTAACGGTTCCGCAACCGGCCATTGATGCCGCCACAAGGCTGCCGCTGGAATTGCGCCACCGCTGGAGTTTCAGCGAGCCTGCGGGATCCACTCAGTTCACCGATTCGGTAACCGGCCTCCCCAGCGCCCAATTGCGCGGCACCGGCGCGACCGCGGGCGGCGGTCTGATCTCGCTCCCCGGCGGCTCGCCTGCCACCGCACCGTATATCGATTTGCCTAACGGGATTGCCTCGGCACGGACCGGTGATGCCACGTTTGAAGGATGGGCCGCCATCAATGGTTCGCAGAGCTATTCACGGCTGTTCGATTTCGGCACCGGGACGGCGGGGGAAGTCCTCGCGCCCGGCGGCACTTTGACCGGCACGGATTACTTTTATCTCACCGGCCAGATCAACTCCGTCCTCACGCAGAATCAGTTCGGATTCCGGATCGGCGCCACGGACAACTTCGTGCAGTCCACGGTGTCGTATGCGGCGGGGCAGCAGTTCCATTTCGCCATCTCGTACTTCCGGATTCCGGGAGGCACCAACATCGTCAAATATTTCAAGAACGGCTCCCTCGTCACTTCATTCGGCACTTCCAATCTCCTGACAAGTCTGCCGGACATCAACAACTGGATCGGGCGTTCGCAGTTCACCGCGAACAATAACATCAACGCGGCCTTCAGTGAATTCCGTGTCTGGAACGGTGCCTTCAACGGTGCCCAGGCGGCGGCCAGCGCCGCTGCGGGACCGGATGCCATCGCCGGTCCTGTTCCCGCCGCTCTCGCCGCGCAGCCTTTCCTCACTCTCTTCAAGTCCGATGGAACGCAGATGGCTCAGGTGACGCCGGGCACCGGCCCGCTGTCGTTTACCCTTGGGGCCAGTGACGCCGCCTCGTACGTCTTCCGGGTAAACAGCAATGAACGGGCCTCGACATCCCAGTACCTTGTTTCGGTGACCGTAGCCGATGTCACCCCGCCGGTGATCACGTCCAATTCCCTGCCCGCAGAGGGATCGTCCGTCACCTTCCCCCGGCCCGATTTCACCCTTGGCTTCAGCGAGGACATGCTGGCCGCCACTGTCCGCAATGCGACCAACTACGAACTGCGCAATGCGGGTTCCGACGGCACGTTCGGAAATGCCGACGACGAGTTCTACACCCTGACCCACGGCAACTATACCACCGGACTCTCGCACTCGATTCACATCGTCAATGGCCCGCTGCAGCCTGGCTCCTATCGTTTCACCGCCGGCCCCGGGCTCCAGGACCTCTTCCAGCAGCCGATGGCCGCACTGCATTTGCGCCAGTTCACCGTCGCCGGGGTGCCCGGCTTTGTGACCGAAGACCGCAGCAATGGCTCGCTGGCCACGGCGGATGTGCTGTCCGGGGCCGCGTCCCCGGCAGCAATCGCTGACGGCTCGTTTGCTGTTCAGCCGCCTCTCGCCTCCGGCGGAACGACTCCCTATGGCCTTGCTCTCGTCGATCTGGACAATGACAATGATCTTGATCTCATCGTTTCCAATTACACGTCGAACAATGTGACCACCCGCCTCAATGACGGCGGCGGAAACTTTGGTGCGCTGACGGCTTACGCCGTCGGCACTGGCCCCTACAAGCTGGCGAAAATCGATTTCGACAAGGATGGCGACCTCGATGTCGTGTCTGCGAACGGAACCAGCGACAACATCACGCTCCTGCGCAACAACCGGGACGGCACCCTCACCGTAACCGGCACCCTGGCGGCCGGCGATCAGCCGGTTGACCCCCAGCCGGGCGACTTCAATGACGACGGAAACACGGACCTGATAGTCACCAATTTCGGCACCGTTGCCGCCAGCGGACGCCGGTTGAGTTTGTTCCTTGGCGACGGCCTCGGCGGGTTCGTCCACAGTTTTGTCGGGACGGGACTCACTCCCGCGTGGCGGCCCTACAACGTGGCTGTTGGCGATTTTGACGGCAATGGGATGGACGACGTGGCCGCGACCAACTATGACGGCAATGATGTGCTCGTGTTTCTCGCCACCGGTGCCGGAAACTTTGCCGCGCCGGTGCGGTATGCCACGGACCGCGCCACTCCCACCGGGATCGCTGCCGCGGACTTCAACGGCGACTTCAAATCCGACCTCGTCGTGTGTTACGACTATTACGACCGGGTGAACATCCTCGCCGGCAACGGTGACGGTACGTTCCTTCCTTATCAGAACTGGTTTCTCGATGGCTATCGGAACCAATACACGATGCGCGTCGCCGACCTGAATACGGACGGCTGGCCGGACCTGCTGGCCCCGCGCTGGGGGAGCATGGCCATGCGGCAGAATCGGGCCACGCCCACGCTGAGTTTCAGCAGCCCCATCGCGTGGACGGATGCGGGCCAGGTGATCGACGCCGCCGCAGCCGACATCAACGGCGACAACCGCCGTGACATCGTGGCCGTCTCGTACAACTTGAACCAGGTATTTGTCTATCTCGGCGAAGGCTCGTTCCAGTTGAACGCGGACAGCAGCATCCCGGGCATGAGACACGGATACGCCCGCGGGCAACTGGATGTGATCGGCGATCAGGACTACTTTACCTTTTCAGCGCGCGGCAATGAAAGGCTGGTGGTGGCGGCCGAAGCACCCGGAGCCCCCGGTAGCAGCGGGTTTCAGTACCAGATTCTCGGCTATGACGACTCCGCCCTGCTGGGCATCTCCCAAAGCAACAGCAACGGCTACGCGCTGACCCAGGGGTTTGCCGTGCCCTACGACGGGCGCTACTTTCTGCGGGTCAGTTACAATTACTGGAGCACCGCCGAGTATCGCTTCCGGGTGAGCATTGTTGATGCGCAGACGCAGATCGAAGCGGAGGACAACAACGACACCGGTGCGGCGACTGTGGTCGGTTTCACCGCCGCGGCCGGGTCACGCACTGCAAAAGTCTTCGGACATACCGCGGGCAACGACACCAGCGGCGATTACTGGCGGCTGGGGAACCTTGCGGCGGGCACGCAGATCAATGTCGCGCTGACCAGACCAGGGGACAGCACGTTTACGACGGGTGTGCTGCGCATTCTTCGCCCGGACGGCGCGGAGGTGGCGGCTTCCGCCGCGGGTGGCACCGGCGTCACTCACACCGTGGCCGGCGGGGTGGAAGGTGTTTATTACGTTCGCGTCACCGAGAGCACGGCGAACCGCACCCTGCGGGCGACCTATCTTCTGAGCCTCTCGCTTACCGATTCGCTCCCGCCGCAGATCACGGGCACCAACCTGCCGGCTGAGGGCTCCGGCACCATGGCCTTCCTTAACGCTTTCACTCTTTCCTTCAACGAAGACCTCCTCGCCGGCACTGTCACCGCGGCGTCCAACTATGCGCTCAAGGAAGCCGGCCCGGACACCGTGGTCGGCTCCAGTGACGACGTCACGTATTCTGTGGTTCCGGCGGCGTATTCCTCCGGTCTCTCCTCGTCTTACAGCATTCCGAACGATCCGCTCCCGCCAGGGACCTACCGGCTAACGGTCTCCGGACTCAAGGACACGTACGGTACGCTGCTGGCCCTTCCATTCGTACGGAATTTCACGGTCACTCAAGTGGCAGGATTCACGACCGCGACTCCCGGTAACAACACCGCCGCCACCGCCACGCCGCTGGTGCAGACGGAATCTCCCGCCGGGCTGATCACCGGGGCGGGGCGCGGACGCCGCATCTCGTCTTCAGACACCGATTACTGGTCGTTCACCGGTGTCGCCGGACAGCAACTGGCATTTGACCCTGAACTGGTGGGTGGGCCGGCCTCATATGATCAATACTGGACCTTCCGCCGCCCGGACGGCACCATCCTTCTTGAAATTAACCTGGGGAATAACAACCAGGGCAGCTTCGTCCCCGTGACGCTGAATGCGACGGGAACCTATACTCTCCAGATTGCAGATTGGAATGCATGGACGGAGGAATACCGCTTCCGGCTCTCCCTCATCACCACGGCGCTGCTTCAGCCGGAATCCGAGGTCAACAACACCATTGCCGCCGCTGATCCGGTCACGCTGACGGCGGCTGGAGGCATCAGCTCGGCCAAGGTCGCCGGTATCGTTCACACATCCTCCGATCTCGACTACTTCAGCCTTGGGGTTATCCCGGCGGGCAAGACGGCCTTCCTCTCCGCAGTGCTGCCTCCGGGCAGTTCCTTTCTCCCGGTGGTCGCACTCTACAATTCCTCAGGCGTCTTCATGTCCGAGGTCAATGGCTCACCCGGCGACGGTTCTGCGGAAGTCCGAATCAACAGTTCTAACAGCTACTACCTTCTGGTCCGCTCCACCGGGTCCACGGGAAATTACATGAGTCAGTATGTAACGGAGGTGCAGATCCATGAAACCTCGACGGTCACGATTCCCAACCTGCAGGTGACCGCCGTAACTGTTCCGCCCGAGGCCGGTCTGCAAAGCGGATCCGCTTTCACTTACAGTTTCACTGTTAGCAACGTGGGTTCTGCCGGCATCCCCTCGACGCCATGGAGCGACCGGCTGGTACTCTCGCAAAATCAGGTTTACGGCGATGGCGATGACGTTGAGGTCGGGGTCTTTCCGCGCAACGGAGCACTCGCTTCGGGAGCCTTCTACACCGTCACCGGCCCGGCGGTGCTGCCGGCGGGGCTGGCGGGGAATTATTTCCTCATCGCGCGGACGGATATCGCCGATCAGGTGGATGAACTGGTCCTGGAAAACGACAACACCACGGCTTCGTCCGCCACGTTTCCCGTCTCGCTCGCGCCTTATCCGGACATCGCGGTCCAGAACCTTGCCGTTAGTGGCCCCGTGGCAGATCAGTTCACGTTCAACTGGACGCTGGCGAATACCGGCAATCTCAACGCCGCGTCCGGGTTCAAGGAGCGCGTCAAAGTCGTCAACACGACGACCGGTGTGACGCTGCTCGACGATCTGCGCACGCCCGGCGCAATAAACGCCGGAGCGAATTCCGCACGCTCCGCCACTGTCACCACCAGTGTTGCGGGAGTTTATCAGGTCACCGTCACCGGCGATGCCAGCGACGACCTGTTCGAGCACGACGGCACGTCTCACGCCGCCGCCGAGGTCAATACGGCCAATGCTTCGTTCAACATCCTGCAATTCTGGAACATCGCCGTGTCCACCCCGGATCCCGCGCGCGGGTCGGTGAGCGGCGGCGGGACGTTCCTCAACGGTGCGCCGGTAACGGTGACGGCGGTGGCGAATACCGCGGTCCTTCCCTACCAATTCGTGCGGTGGACCAGCGGCGGCACGTTTGTCAGCGCCAATGCCACCTATAATTTCGCGGCGACTGCGAACCGCAGTTTGGTGGCGGAGTTCGCACTGGCCACCTATCAGGTTGCCGCCACCGTCGC
>JANNVM010000595.1:0-29904 GCA_031414455.1 Verrucomicrobiota bacterium | reverse complement strand
TTCCAAGCGCCGGCTCATCATCTGGTGCAGCATCGCGCAGGTCGGGCTGCTGGTGCTCATCTCTGCGGCCTTCTTTACCCACAGCTTTTGGATCGCCACGATGCTGTTTTTCGGTTTGGCGTTTCAGGCGGCGGTGTTCGGACCGGCGAAGTCGGGCATCGTCAAGGAACTGGTCGGTGAGCGGCATCTCACGACGGCGTCAGGGTGGATGCAGATGACGATCATTCTCGCCATCGCCGGCGGGCAGTTGCTGGGCGGAAAAACGTTCGAGCATTTCCACGACGGGGTCTTCAACAGGGACCCGTGGCTGGCCGCCGCGGTGCCGACGCTGATCCTCGCCGTGGTGTCGCTGCTGCCGCTGGTGTTTGCCTTCCAGATCAAGCCCACTCCGGTCCACTGTGAGGAGAAATTTCACCGGGGCCTCTTCACCGAGCATTTCACGCATCTCGACGATCTCTTCCGAAACCGGCGCCTCTGGCTGCCGGCGCTCGGCGTTTCGTTCTTCTGGCTCGCGGCGACGATGCTGATGTTGATGCTCATTCAAATGGCCGCCCATGTGGAGCCGAATCCCGCGGCCCGCGCGGGCCTCAGCAGTGAATACCTTGGCCTCATGGCGCTGGGGGTGGTCGTCGGCAGTTTCCTCACCAGTTGGCTCTCGGAAAACCGCATCGAACTCGGCCTCGTGCCGCTCGGCGGTGTGGGCATGGCGGTCAGTTGTGTCCTGTGTTTTGTAGTCAATCCCGGCGGGCCGTGGTTTTGTTTCCTGCTCGTCTGTATTGGCATCGGCAGTGCGATGTTCATGATCCCCCTCAATGCCTATCTTCAGGACCAGGTGGAGCCGCAGGTGCGCGGACGAATGCTCGCGGCCGCGGGCCTGCTGGACTCGCTGGGCATGATGGCGGGCATCCTGCTGCAACTGCTGCTGATGAAGATAGACGTTGGGATTCGCGGACAGTTCGTGGTGCTCGGGGTGCTCTGTCTCGTGACCGCGGCGTATGTGCTGCGCATCATTCCGCAGAACTTCATTCGCTTCTGCGTCCTGAGTTTTGCCAAGATCGTCTATCGGATCCGGGTGGTGCATCACTACCGCGTTCCGGAAACCGGCGGCGCGCTGCTCGTCTGCAATCACGTCAGTTACATTGATGCGTTGATTCTCTCCGCGGCGTGCGAGCGCCCGGTGCGCTTCACGGTGTTCGATGAGTTCTTTAAGAACCGGGCGCTCTCCGCTGCGATGCGCTTGTTTGGTGTGGTGCCGATCTCCAACCGCCGCGCCAAGGACGCTATCGTGGCGCTGTCGGATGCACTGAAAGCCGGCGATCTCGTCTGCATCTTTCCGGAAGGTCAGCTCACGCGCACGGGGATGATGAATGAAATCCGTAAAGGCTTCGAACTGATCGCCCGCCGGGCGGGCACACCGGTCATTCCGGTCTATATGGACGACCTCTGGGGCTCAGTGTTCTCGTTCGAGCGCGGACGGTTTTTCAGAAAACATCCGCATCACTTCCCCTATCACGTCAGTGTGATGTTCGGTGAACCGATTCCCGCCGCGGAGGCCACCGCGGAGCGCTGCCGCACAGTGTTCCAGGATCTCGCCGCCGCGGGAATTTCCCAGCGCGGTGAAGTGAAGCGCGGGCTTCCGCTTTCCGTGGCCCATGCACTCTGCCGGCATCCATGGCGCATCGCGGTCGCGGAAGGCAACGCCCGGCAGCGCTTTCTGCGTCGCGGGGAATTGTTTGGCCGCGCCATGCAGCTCGCGCGCCGCTGGCGAAAGCTTCCGGTCTCCCGCGTGGGCGTGCTGCTGCCGTCAGGGGTCTCACAGGTCACGGCAAATGCCGGCCTCGTCTTTGCAGGAAAGACCGCGATCAACATTGCGCCGGAGGCCGGCAAAGATCCTGACGCCCTGCGCGCTCTCATGGAGCGGGAGGGGGTTTCCTCCATGGTCACCACCGTCACGATGCGTGCGGCGTATCCGCATTTTCCATGGCCGGACCATGTGCTGTACATCGAGTCGGAGTTGGAGGAAATAGACGAACTCCATCTGCTCGCAGATACCGGCATCGCATGGCTGGTGCCGCGGTTCACGCTGCGCTGGTGGATGCCTCCGGTGCGGGGTGAGGCCGGCGCCGGCTTCATTTTCGCCTCGCCCCTGGGGCCTGGATTTACGGCCCTCACCGGCAGTGAACTGCTCGCCCAAACGGAGATGCTCCGGGGCACCGATTTTCTGCGTGAAGGCGACCGCCTGCTGTGTGCGGCGCCCGCAGCATCGGTCGCGGGCACGGTGATCGGCTTGTGGGCATCGCTCCTGCGCGGACTGCCGTGCCTGCCAGTGCCGCCGGTGCGCACCAGTGCCGAACTCCGCCAGGTCCTCGCCCGCCTCGACGGCAACTGCGCCGCCGGCGATGCCGCCTTCGCCTCCCAACTCTCCGCCGTGCTTGATGATGCCCCGCGCCCACTCCGCTCGTTCATTCACTGCGGCGAAACTCAGGAACCGGTCGCTCTCCCCGGCACGCTCGTCTGTCCCTGCCTCATCAGTGAAGCAGGCGGTCTCGTCCTCGCTGTTTCCATGCCCGATCCCCCGCTGATGACATCAACCGCCGAACCCCAGTCCGGCAACCGTGAGGGCAGCCGCGGGCGCCTGCTCCCGGGCGTGAAATTCCAGCGCGACGAAGAAGGCGCCATCGTCTGCACCATGCCGTCAGGCAGGGCAGTGCCGCTGCCGCACGGAACTTACATTGACGAAGAGGGTTTCGTCTTCCTGCCAGGAAGCCCCGCCGTCACTGGCTGATGCGCATGTCCTGGACGAGCAACTGGACGGTGGTTTCGCCGCGCCAGGTGTTGCGGTCCACGTAGAAGGCGACGTCCCATGGCGGGGGCGGGAGGCGGTCGTGGGCCCCGTTAAACCAGATGCCGGCCTTGGTGGTGCCTTCCTGGTAGAAATCAAATTTCCAGTGCCGCTCGCGGAGGAGGCGGGGCTCATTGGCGGGCTGCACACCGCGGGCCATAAAGAGGGGACGCGGATTGCCCTGACCGAAGGGCTGGAGGCGCTCGTAGGTAGTTAGGAA
Organism: Verrucomicrobiota bacterium; assembly: GCA_031414455.1. Classification (GTDB taxonomy): domain Bacteria; phylum Verrucomicrobiota; class Verrucomicrobiia; order Verrucomicrobiales; family V1-33; genus V1-33. The sequence goes on along the minus strand of JANNVM010000595.1, from coordinate 26,842 downwards.
GTCGAGCGTGAGTTCCGTGAGGCGGGTTTCGGCGTCGAGGTAGAGTTTGGGTTCCAACTGGCCGCTGGTGAGCTGGCGCGCGACACTTTCCGCGAAGCGTTCCCGGAAGGCTGTGATGTTGTCCTCGTTCACGGTTAGGCCCGCCGCCGCATCGTGTCCGCCGCCGGCGAGCAGGAGATCGCGGCAGTCTTCGATGGCGGAGATGAGCGAGACGCCGTCCACGCTGCGGCCACTGCCTTTGCCGATGCCGTTTTCATCAATGGCGATGACAAAAATGGGCCGGTGAAATTTTCGCATGAGCCGGGCGGCGACGATGCCAACGACGCCGGGATGCCAGTCGCGCGAAGCGAGCACGAGGCCGGCGGGATCGCTGTCGGCGGTGAGGCGCAGCGCCATGTCCTGGGCTTCCTGCTGCATGGTGTGCTCGACATCCTGACGCTCGCGGTTGTGGCCGTCGAGTGTCTGCGCAAGAGCCACCCCTTCCTCACGGGTGCTGGCGAGGAGGAGATCAAGGGCGGTCTTGGCGGTGTCGAGCCGGCCGGCGGCATTTAGACGGGGGCCGAGGCGGAACCCGAGGTCCATGCTGTCGAGCGGCGATTTCACTCCGGAGATTTCGATGAGCGCACGCAGGCCCTCGCGGCGGGTGGACTCCATAATTTGCAGGCCCTTCCTGACAAACATACGGTTCTCGTCCACGAGCGGTACGATGTCCGCGACGGTGGCGAGCGCGACGAGATCGAGGTGGTCGCGCAATTCAAATCCCTCGACGCGCCGCCGGCGGCCCATGGCGTGGCCCAGCTTGAATACGACACCGGCGCTGCACAGATAGTGAAAAGTGTCGCCGAGCTTTGGGTTCACCACCGGGCATGGAGGCAGTCGTGCAGGATCGGGCTCGTGGTGATCGAGCACGACCATTTCGATGCCCTGACTGAGCAGCCATTCGCTCTCGACGCGCGACGACGTGCCGCAGTCCACGGCGATAAGCAGGTCCACCGGGCCTTCACTGAGGCAGCGTTCGAGTCCTTCGCGGGAGACGCCATAACCTTCCTCCATCCGCAGCGGCAGGAAGCACCGCGCCTCAATACCATAGGCTACGAGAATCGTACGCAGCAGGGTGAGCGATGAAACACCGTCCACATCATAGTCGCCGTAGAGCACGACATGTTCCTTTTTGTCCACTGCCTGGAAAATGCGCTCCACGGCGGCCTCCATGTTAGGCATCAGGAAGGGATCGCTCAGTTCGCGCAGTTTGGGATTGAGGAACCGCTCCACGCCTTCCGCGCTGCCGGGATCGCGCTGCGCGAGGAGCCGCTGCACGAGCGGCGAAAGCGCCGGGCCGGAGTACGCCTCCACGCGCCGCATCGCCTCGTCGGCGACCGGCCGCAAAATCCATCTGGGTGCAGGCAGTGTCAGCATGTGAACCATTGCCCATACAGCTTATTGGGGGGAGGCAAATGTGAATTAAGGGAGCGTTGCCCGGTTCCCGGTGCGGAGGTGCGGGAGTGCGGAGGTGCGGAGGTGCGGGAGTGCGGGAGTGCGGGAGTGCGGGAGTGCGGGAGTGCGGAGGTGCCCGGTGGTCTGTTACTGAGAATCGCGCACGCTCGAATCCAGTTGAGATTGCCCGCGCGGCGCTTACCTCCAAATCTTCCCCCCTCCCCTACCCCCAATGTCGATCAACGAAAACTGGAATATTCGCAGCCGCTCTCATACTTGCACCCACTCCGGTGAGTCCTTCGCCGATGGGGACGCTTTCTACACGGCGCTGTTCGAGGATGAAAAGACCGGGGAACTGGTAAGAGGCGATTATTCAGTGGCCGCGTGGGAAGTACTGCGCGGGGAATTGCATCCTTTCTCGTTCTGGAAGGGTGACTATGAGGCGCCGCACACAGAGGTGAAAGCGGAGGTGGTGGAGAAAGAGAGTGCCGAGGGCCTGCTGCGCCGCCTCATTGAGGAGGACAATCCGGGCTCGGAAAACACACGCTACATTCTCGCCGTGATGCTGGAGCGCAAAAAGATGCTCAAGCATACCGCCACGCGCGAGACCGAGGACGCGAACTTCCTCATCTACGAGCATCCGAAGAGCGGCGAGGTCTATATCATCCGCGATCCGGAACTCCGCCTTGATCAGGTGGAAGCCGTGCAGCGCGAGGTTTCGCTGCTGCTGGGATACGGCGGGCCAGGGGCGGCGGCAGCACCGGCTGCGGAGGAAACTCCGGGCGGGGAAGTCTCAGTGGCAGCGGAAACCGCGGAGATGGTTGAGACCGCGGAGACTGCCGAGATTCCGGAGGCTGTTGGCATTGCGGAGGTTGCTGAGTTGGTTGCGCCCGCGGAGCCCGCTGAAGCGGTTCCCGCAGAGGACGCGACGAATCCGTGATCGCTGGCAAAAAAAGGGCCGCCCCGGGCGTTCGCCACCCTGGACGGCCCGGGTTTTTTACCCTGGCAGCAAAAACGGACGATGTCAGGCCTGGCTCCGGGCGAGTTGGGCAGGCGCGGGGGTCTGACGGAAGAACGGAACGAGAATGTATCGGCCCGGGTAGATGTTGTCAGAGTCACCGAGGCGGTTGAGGCTTCGGAGCGCTCCTTCGGTCGTGTGGAATCGGCGGGCGATTTCGTCCAGCGTCTCTCCCTCCTCGACCAGATAACCGGTGCGGGTGCGTCCCGCAGGGATGTCGGTGCCCGTGGAGGAGTCCATGGCGAGCGGGTCGGGACTGTCGGCGAGAACGCGTCCGTCGGCACGGACGAGCAACTGCCTGGGCTGGGAGCGAACCGGCTGCCCGGGGATCATGATCGTCTGGCCGATGCGCAGTTTCCCGGGATTGACGCCGCGGTTGGCACTGGCGAGTTGCGCTTCGCTTACTCCGTAAAGGCGGCGGATGGAGGAGAACGTTTCTCCGCTTTCCACCTTATGCGGGGCGGTGCCAGTCGGAGCCGCTGGTGCAGGACGGTCTTCAATCACCGGCTGCGACGGATTCGCGGGCTGAGCCAAAGGCTGGACGGCAGGCTGTTCGATGATTCTCGGAGTTTCCGTCTCGCGGAGGAATCGCTCCGGCTTTTCCGTCGCGACCTGCGTCTTCTGCGCCGCTGCTGTTCCGGTCGTGCGGAGCGTCTGGCCGATGCGCAGGCTACTGGTTTCGGTAAGGCCATTGAGGCGCAAAAGGGTGGCCACAGGCGTGCCTGTTTGGCGCTGAATGCGGCTGAGGGTGTCGCCCGTGCGCACCGTCCATGTGCCGCGGGTGGCGGGTGGCGTCAGGTTCACGGTCGTAGTTGCCAGCCCGCGGCGGCCGCTCGCGGGAGCAGGGAGCTGTTTGCCCGGGGTAACTTTGGCCACCACCGGCGCGGCCGTCGTCGCCGGTTTCGCCGAACCTGCCTTCGCTGTGCCGGGGAGCACGACCTTTTGGCCGAGCACGATATGATTCGGATTCGCGATCTGGTTCGCATGGAGCAGCGCACCGAGGCTGACGCCTTTGGTGCGGGCGATTTTGGCAAAAGTGTCCCCGCTTTTTACCGTGTAGCTGCCTCCCGCGGGAGCCTTGACGGGTGCTGCGAGAGCCGGAGTGAAACAGACCTGCGTGCAGAGAAGAGTGGCGGCTTTCCAGATGAGCGGGTATTTCATATTACTAAACATCTTACCAGGTTACCCCTGAATTTCAAAATGTTTTTGCAATCGCTCGAAAAAGTTTTTAGAACCCGTCTGCTCCGGGAAAGGAGGAATAAAGGCCTTTTGTCAACCGATCGGATTAGGAGATGGGAATTTTACTTTGGAATTCCAAATAAAGAACGTTGCCGGGCCGCACGAATGGCGTAATTCTGTGCTTCGCGCCCCTAATTCGCCATGCCGCCCCGGAAACCAGCACCTGCAAGGCCCCCCTATTTCAGAGTCCGTTGTGTGGCCGCTGCATTGCTGGCGGCAGGCGTCTGGATTGGCGCGATCCATGCGTTGTCAGAACGGAACGAAGCACCCGCCGGCACTCTGCCTTTGGCCGTTTTGTCCGCGCCAGTGCTTGTGCCTGTGGCTGTGCCCCTGCCGGCACCGGATTCCATGATCCCCTCGATTCTCATAGACCCGGGCCACGGCGGCACCGATCCTGGCACCGTGGCGGGTGGCGAGTATGAGAAAACCTGGGCGCTTAAAGTCAGTAGCGCTCTCGCCGACGAACTCCGCCGACGCGGCTGGCCGGTCGAACTCACCCGCTCCAGCGACACCTTTATTCCGCTGCCCGACCGTGCGGCCCATGCCAACCGGCAGCCTCGTCTCGCTTTTATCAGCATCCATTTCAATGCAGGCAGCCCGGACGCGACGGGTGTGGAAACCTATTACGCGTGGCCCAAGAATCCCGAAGTCACGGCCCGCGCGGTCGCCGCCAGCGAAGTCCCGGCCGGAATGGCCCTGCGCGACGACCGAGGGCAACTCCTCGCCGGTGCCCTCCAGGCCAGCGTCTGCGCCGCCACCGGGTCCAAGAATCGCGGACCGCGCAATGACCCCTCGCTCGCCGTTCTCAACCGCACCCAATGTCCTGCCGTTCTCGTGGAATGCGGCTTCCTCACCAACGCCGCCGAATGCGAGACCATCAAGACCAGTGCCTGGCGCGAGAAACTCGTCAGGGGGCTCGCTGACGGCCTTGACGCATGGCTCCGCAGCTCCACGGCCAAAGACTACGGTCGCGTCATGGAGAAGGTTGCCGCGGCCGCGGTGCCGCCGGCAGCCTCGCCATAATTCCAAGTACAGTAGTCCAGGACTTTAGTCCGTGGACAGCAGTTTCTGTCCTCCCGGCGGACTGAATTTCTGAACTGTCTTGCCTCGTGCTCTTATAGTCCCTGCGTCTCCAGAACGACCGGGCAATGGTCGCTGCCGTGAACATCGGGGCGGATGAGGCAGGATTTCAGGTTTTTTTTCAACGCTGCAGAGGTCAGCCAGTAATCAAGGCGCCAGCCAACGTTCCGCTCTCGGGCACCGCCGCGGTAGCTCCACCAGCTATATTGCTGCGGGCGCGGGTCGAAGTGCCGGAAGGCATCCACGAATCCCGCTTCCCCGATGCGGTCGAAGCCGGCGCGCTCCTGATCGCTGAACCCGGGATTGAAGCGGTTGGCGTCGGGACGGGCGAGGTCTATTTCCTTGTGGGCCACATTCAGGTCGCCGGCGAACAGCACCGGCTTTTTCTTCTCAAGACCCCGGACATAAGCGAGGAATTCCGCGTCCCAGTTCATGCGATAGGGCAATCGCGCGAGTTCCGCCTGGGCGTTGGGAGTGTAAACGCAGACAATATAGAAATTGGTGAATTCCGCGGTGAGGACGCGACCTTCGTTGTCGTGCCCGGCCTTGCCGATGCCGCGGGTGACGCTCAGGGGTTTCGTCTTTGTGAGGATGCCGGTGCCACTGTAGCCGGGTTTGGCGGCGCGGTTCCACAGGAGCTCGTAGCCTTTGAGCCAGTCCCATTCGAGGGTCGCCGGGTCCACCTTGGTTTCCTGGAGCACGAGAACGTCAGGTGCCTCGGCAAGCACGAATTCCGGAAAGCCCTTGCCGAAGACTGAGCGCAGACCGTTCACGTTCCAGGTGATGAGTTTCATGGCGGTCCCTTTGCTGCAAGCCTCACGGCGGCGCAAGCAGACGGTCACGGGTCACTTTGGAATCTCAGCCGGAAGACGGCGGCGGCAGGCGCGTATCTTTGCACCATGCGACCCTCCGCAATCATCGCTTTCCTTTTCGCTGCTCTGCCTGCACTGCCGGTGCCGGGTGCCGTGGTGGCGGACCTTGCGAAAGCGAAGGCATGGTGGGCGTTTCTACCCGTGCGCCGCGACATCGCGCCGCCGCCGGTGCAGGATGCGGCGTGGTGCCGGAATGAGTTAGACCGTTTCATTCTGGCAAAGCTGGAAGCCTCTGGACACAAGCCGGCGCCGCCGGCGCCGCCGCGGGCGCTGCTGCGGCGTTTGAGTTATGACCTCACGGGTTTGCCTCCGTCGATGGAGGAGGCGGAGGCCTTTGCGAATGAGTCAGCACTTGATGCGCCGGGAGCATTGCAGCGGGCCGCCGTCCGTCTCCTGGCGTCGCCGCGCTTTGGTGAGAGGCAGGCACGGCACTGGCTGGATGTCGCACGGTATGCGGACACGAAAGGCTACGTCTATGGCCGCGAGGAACGGTTTTTTGTGCAGGCACACGGCTATCGGGACTGGGTGATCCGGGCCTTCAACGAAGACCTTCCTTACGATCAGTTCATCCGCCTCCAAATCGCCGCGGACCAACTCGTGCCACCGCATTCTCCGGATCGTGCGGCGATGGGATTCATTACTCTCGGCCGCCGCTTTCTCGGCGTGACGCACGACATCATTGATGACCGGATCGATGTAGTGACCCGTGGCACGATGGCGCTGACGGTGCAGTGCGCCCGTTGCCATGATCACAAATACGACCCGGTCTCGGCGCGCGACTATTATGCGCTCTATGGTGTCTTCCGTGCGTGTGATGACCGCCTTGAGCGAACGGGACCGGAAGTGAAGGATGCGGAACTTGAAAAGCGGCTCAAGAGTCTGGCCGACGGCATGCAGCGCCGGAGGGAGGAAGTGGGCGGGCGGCTGCGGGCGAAGATTGCCGACTATCTGACGGCGCAGTTGGAACTGCAAAAGTATCCCGGGGAGGGATTCGACGAAATTCTTGGTCCTGATGATTTGAATCCGGCTTCGGTGCGGCGCTGGCGTGACTATCTCCACACGGCGGCGACGGGAATGCATCCCATCTTCGCTCCATGGATTGCGCTCGCGCGACTGTCCGCGGCGGAGTTTGCGGAGAAAGCGGGGTCGGCGCTGGAGGCATTGCGCGGCAGTCATGGCGGTGAACTCAATCCCCGGGTGATGACAGCATTTGCGACGGCTCCCGCATCCATGATCGAAGCCGCGCAGCGCTATGGTGCGCTTTGCAAAGACGCTCTCGCCGCGCCGGCCCCGTGCGATGCGGCGTCGGAGGCGCTGATTGCTTTTCTGAATGCCCCCGACTCGCCCGCCTGTGTGCCGGACGCCAGCATTGCCAGCAACGAAGCTTATTTCATCAACGATGTGCGCGAGGAACTCTGGAAACTGCAGAGCGAAGTGGAACGCTGGCTCATCAATACCCCGACCGCTCCGGCGCACACGGTTGTGCTCGCTGACCGCGGGCTCCAGCCTCCGCCGCGGGTTTTCAAACGCGGCAGCCCCGCTCAGCCCGGCGAAGAGGTGCCGCGCCGTTTCATCAGTTTCCTGACAGAAGGGAAAGAGGTGCCGTTTGCGCAGGGCAGTGGACGACGCGAACTCGCCGATGCCATCGTCAGCCCGCGCAATCCGCTGACCGCCCGCGTCATGGTCAACCGGATCTGGCAACAGCATTTCGGAACCGGCATTGTCAGGACAACGAGTGACTTCGGACTCCGCGCGGAGCCTCCGGCGCATCCGGAACTGCTCGACTGGCTGGCGGCGCGCTTCATGGAGAGCGGCTGGAGCGTGAAGGCGATGCACCGCTTCATCGTTGCCAGCGCCGCATGGCAAAGCAGTGGCCTTCCACCGCGCCGGCTCGACTTCGAAGAACTGCGCGACTCGCTGCTCTCCGCGACGGGTGAACTCGACCTGACCGCCGGCGGCCGCCCGGAGGATGCTCTCGCGGAGGGCAGCCGCCGCAGAACAATCTATGGTCTGGTGGACCGTCAGTTTGTTCCGGCGACGTTTACGAATTTCGATTTCCCGCACCCTGACGTTCACTCAGCGCAGCGGAATGAGACGCTCGTTTCGCAGCAGGCGCTCTTTTTTCTTAACAGTCCGTTTGTGGCCAGTCGCGCTAAAGCCCTCGCCAAACGCGCCGGTGACGCGCCTCTCGCGGAGCGAGTGCGAAGGCTCCACCATTGGCTCTATCAGCGGGCCGCAACGGCCAGGGAAATCGAACAGGCGACCCGGTTCATCGCGGCCGCAGAAGCGGAGCCGCCCGCCGCTGGAATGCTCACGCCGTGGGAGCAGTATGCCCAGGTGCTGATACTCTCAAACGAGTTCACCTATCTCGACTAACCATGATGCCCTCGCTGCTTACCCGCCGTCAGATGCTCGCCCGGATCGGAACCGGTCTGGGAACGCTTGGCCTTGCGGATCTGCTCGGAGGCAATGCTGCGGCGGCAACCACCGGCCCACATTTCGCGCCGCGGGCGAAACGGGTGATCCATTTCTTTCTCAACGGCGGGCCGTCGCATGTGGACACGTTCGATCCCAAGCCGGCTCTCGCGAAATACGCGGGCCAACCGCTTCCTGGCGAGTATCTGCGCACCGAACGCAAGACCGGCGCGGCGTTTCCCTCGCCGTTTAAGTTCTCCCGTTATGGTCAAAGCGGACTGGAGATCAGTGAACTCTTCAGCAAGACCGCGGCGCACGCGGATGACATCGCCGTCATTCGCTCAATGCATGCCGACGCGCCCAACCACGAGCCGTCGCTCATGCTGATGAACTGCGGCGACTCCGCTCAGGCCAGGCCCAGTGTGGGATCGTGGGTGCTCTATGGCCTCGGATCCGAGAACCGGAATTTGCCAGGATTCATCGCCATGTGTCCGGGCGGGCATCCGATCAAAGACGTTTCCAACTGGCAGGCGGGATTCCTGCCGGGCAATTTTCAGGGCACGTTTGTGGACTCCCAGCACCGTGAAGTGGCGAAGCTCCTCGAAAATATCCGCAGTCCTCACGCGACGGAAAAGATCCAGCGCCGGCAGCTCGATCTGTTGCGCGAAATCAACGCCACGCACCTCGCCGCCCACGAAGGCAATCCCAGGCTGGACGCGCGCATCGAGTCGTTTGAGCTGGCCTTCCGCATGCAGTTGGAGGCGACGGATGCCTTCGACACGACCAAAGAACCGGAGCACATCCGCAACGCCTACGGCGATCACGTTCATGGCCGGCAGACGCTGATCGCACGGCGGTTGCTGGAGCGCGGCGTGCGTTATGTGCAGCTCTGGCACGGCGCGGGTCAGCCGTGGGACAATCACGAATCCATCGAAGCCAATCACCGCAAACTTTCCGCCGATATTGATCAGCCCATCGCCGCGCTGATGTCCGACCTCAAGCAGCGCGGGCTGTTCGACGACACCCTCATCCTGTGGGGCGGGGAATTCGGACGCACCCCCTCGGTCGAACTGGACGGCGGCGGCAAGTCCAAGCTGGGCCGGGATCACAACCACTACGGCTTCTCTGTCTGGATGGCCGGCGGCGGCATCAAAGGCGGTACCGCTTACGGAGCCACTGACGAATTCGGTTTCCGCGCCGTGGAAAATTCCACCAGCGTCCACGATCTCCACGCCACCATTCTGCACTGCCTCGGCTTCGATCACGAACGCCTCACCTTTCGCCACGCCGGCCGCGATTTCCGGCTCACGGATGTGTCAGGCAATGTGATCCGGGAAATCGTGACGTGACACGAATCCCGGCGGGTTGATCAGGGGCGTCAATTTACCTGCGCCGCGGCCGGCAGCGGCTCGCCGCAGGGCAGGTCGCCGGACAGCGGGACGAATTCGCGGATCCACGCTCAGCTTCGACGCCGTGCTCACCCGCAGCATCCTCAAAGCCGGCGAACTGCTCCAGCCGCTGGCCCGCGCGATCGGTGAGGAACTTCAATCGTCCCCGGCAAGAAGGACATCCATATCGGAAAAGTTAACCACCTGCCTCAGATTCACCTTTTCCCTTGTCTCTTGCCGCACGTATCCGGTAGGCTGACTTCAACTTTCTCAACCATTACTTAAAAAATTCCATGTGGAAACCACTCCTGCTTGTCTCTGGTCTCACGCTCCTTGGCGCAGGAGGCATCATTTATACCAAAGCGTTCGATCCTTTTCTTTCCGGAAGTGCACAACTGGCGGCCGCCGGCCCGAATACCCCCGCTGCTTTCCCCGAATCCGATCCCGACAATCTGGTCCGCACCAAAAAGCAAGTTCCCCTGGAGGGAACTGCGGATGAATTGGTCAAACAAGGCGACGTTTTTGACCTGCAGTTTAAACCGACCGAAGCCCTCAGATTTTACCTGCCCGCCGAAGTAAAGGATCCGAAGAATGCGGCCATCCTTCTGCGCATCGCCCGCCAATTCCGGCATCAGATGGCGGATGCTCCGGCTGCAAATGAGAAAACCCGGCTGGCCGGCATGGCCCTGGACTATGCGCAGCGGGCGGTGGCCCTCGCCCCCGGGGATTCTGAGGCCCATCTTTCGATCGCGATCTGCCATGCCAAGTCCATTGAAATCCTCACTAACAAGGAAAAAATGGATGCCTTGCGGCAGGTGAAGGCCTCTGCAGACAAGGCAATCGCTCTGGATCCGTCCAATCATTTGGCCTGGTACATTCTTGGCCGCTGGCACCAGCAGGTCGCCGCCATGGGCGGAGTGAAGCGGAAAGTCGCTGAAATGGCCTACGGCGAACTCCCCGATGCCAGCGATGAGGATGCGGCCAAATGTTTTCTCAAGGCAAACAGTCTCGATCCGAAACGCTCCGTTTACCTCGTGGATCTGGGAATCACCTATGCCGCGATGGGCGAAGAGGGGAAGGCCAGGACGTGCATTGAAAAAGGTCTGGCTCTTCCCAGCACGGGGAAAGACGATCCTAAAACCTACCAGCGTGGCAAAGAGACGCTGAAAACTCTCGAGTGAGTCAGTCTTGCCCCCAAGTGTTGAAGACGGAATGAAGTGCTTCCCCCTGCAAGAGACATGGTGGTGGATTCGGACCCTCCGGGAGCACCGGCGGAACGGGTGCCTGTCACGCCCTCAACTGGAAGCTGCCCAATTACGTAAATTCCGCCGTCTGGTCGCCTATGCCCGGCTTCACTCGCCTTACTACCGGGACCGCATTGATCGTTATGGAATTGATCCGGCAACCTGCGTGCCAACAGATTTCCCGGTCCTGACCAAGCAGGATGTGATCACGCACTTTGACGATTTGGTGACCGATCGCCGGATCACCCGCAGACGCATCGCGGATTTTCTGGCCCGGTCTGAGGACCCGCTGGAGTTGTTTGAAGGACGTTACCACGTGTTGCATACGTCGGGCACGTCGGGCACCGTCGGCTACTTCGTGTTTTCCCGTGAGGCATGGATCAAGGGGTGCAGCCACGTCGCGCGCCTGTCGCCTCTCCGCTGGCGGCGGCGCGTCGCCTATGTCGCCGCCACTCGCGGCCATTTTGCCGGGGCCGGCCTGATGCTCACGGGCAACCAGGGAAGCAATCATCTGTTCTACGATGTCCGCACTTTTGACGTCGGCCAGCCCGTGGCACAGATTGTCGAACAACTGAATCACTTCCAGCCCCACATGCTTTCCGGCTACGCCACCATGCTCCAATCCCTTGGAGAGGCCCGGGAACGCGGCGAACTCCGCATTCGTCCCCGGTATGTGGGAAACGGCGGCGAACCGCTCACGCCAGACGTGAAAAACTACCTTGAACGCGTCTTCGAAGTCCCCGTGCTCAATGCTTATGCCTCCAGCGAACATCTATACATGGGCCTGACGCTGCCGGGTTCCGACGGGCTCCACCTGATGGAGGATGATCTCATTTTTGACATTCAACCGGACCACACCTGCGTGACCAACCTGTTTAATGATACCATGCCTTTGATCCGCTATCGGATGGATGACGTGCTGGTGCCCGACAGGACCGGGAAAAGCACCTGGCCTTTTACCAGAATCAGAGAGGTCGTCGGCCGCATGGAGGATGCGCTGGTGTTCACCAACCGGCACGGCAGGGACGACTTCATTCATCCCATTGTTATTGTGGAATTGATCATTCAGGGTCTGCGTGCGTGGCAGATCGTCCTCGAAACCAAGACGTCCTTCCGTTTTCGGGCCCAATTCGAGAGCGGCCTCTCCCCGGAGGAAACCCGGGCAACCACCGATCGGATTCGCCAGCGGTTGAGAGCCATCCTCGCCGAAAAAGAAATGACGAATGTGCAGTTTGAGGTTGAGCCGGTTGAGTCTCTTGCGGTGGATCCGCATTCGGGAAAGTTCCGCCTCGTGGTGCGGCACCGGGAGAATGAGCCCTTTCCGGCTGCCGGGCAGCCCGATCACAGGACCAGCCGGACATGACGCCTCAACAACCGTAGCGGCGGCCCGCCTTTCCAGTCCTCGTTTCTGCGGGACCTCCCCCTCGTTTCCCCGCCGAATTATGTCCCCTCTGTCTGGCCGCCTGAAAAATCACATTTTAATCCGATGAATGGCCCATTGAGAAGGCTGGGGCATCCTCTGCACAAACCGTCGCCTGTGCGTAAATTTGGCTTGCCAACACCGTAAAGAAATTACACGTGCTTCCCCTGCTCAAGCCATCCTGCGACAAATTGCGGCTAATCACGCAACCTGGGGCAATCTGCGGCTAATCACGCAACCTGCGACTACCTGCGGGAGCCTGCGACAATTTGAGCAACTTGCTACAATTCACATCTATACAATATGCCAAGAGACGGTATCGCAATCATCGGAATCGGCTGCCGCTTCCCCGGCGGAGTCAACGACGCCGAATCATTCTGGAAACTTCTTGCCGAAGGGCGCGATGCTGTCTGTGAGGTGCCTGCAGACCGCTGGAACGTCGAACGCTTCTACGACGCAGAAGCGGGGCTGACCGGCAAGTCCATCGCCAAGCGGGGTGGATTTCTGGATCAAATTGACCAATTCGACCCCCAGTTTTTCGGAATTTCCCCGCGAGAGGCTCCCTACATCGACCCTCAGCAGCGGCTTCTCCTTGAGACCGCATGGGAGGCAATCGAAGATGCTGGCCAGGTCCTCGACCTCGAAAAGGGCACGGACATCGGCGTGTTCATGGGGGTTTCCCACAACGACTATCAAACGATCCAGGGCAGCAGCACGGATCGCAAGGGAATCAGCGCCCATTCGCCAACCGGCACCGCCCACAGTATCGGGGCGAACCGGATTTCCTACTGCTTCAATCTCAGCGGCCCGAGTCTCTCGATGGACACCGCTTGCTCTTCCGCACTGACCGCCGTGCACCTTGCCTGCGAGTCCCTCAGGGCCGGGCGTTGCAAAATGGCGATGGCCGGCGGCGTGACGGTGATGATCACCCCCGATGGATTCATTGGTTTTTCCCAGGCGGGCATGCTGTCCCCGGACGGCAAGTGCAAGGCCTTTGCCGCCTCCGCGAATGGCTTCGTCCGGGGCGAAGGCGCCGGGATCGTGTTACTGAAACCGCTTTCTCAAGCCATCGCGGATGGTGATCCCATTCAAGGGGTGATCCTTGGTTCCTCTCTGAATCAGGACGGCCATACCAACGGCATTTCTCTCCCGAGCACCGCAGCTCAGGCACAACTGGTGCGTGATGCCTGTGTCGATGCGGGCATTCTTCCCACGGATGTCGGCTTCGTTGAGGCCCATGGCACCGGCACGGCAGTGGGCGATCCCATTGAGGCCATCGCGCTGGCGGAGGCGCTCTGCGGAGACCGGGCGTCAGATGCTCCTTTGCCGATCGGTTCCGTAAAAACCAACGTCGGCCACCTGGAAACCGCCGCTGGCGTCGTCGGCCTGATCAAGGGCATGCTGGTCCTCAAGCGGGGCCAGATTCCTCCCAGCCTCCACTTCGACAGTCCCAGCACCCACATTGACATGGTGGGACTGAAATTGCGTGTGCCAACCACGATGGAAGCATTTCCGGACAATGGGAAACGCCGCATCGTCGGGGTAAACTCTTTTGGATTCGGCGGAGCCAACGCGCACGTCATTTTGGCCGAGCCACCTGCCGTGGCAACTCACGCCCATGCGCCCTTCCTGACGAGCCGGTCGTGGCCCCTGGTCATTTCCGCACGTTCGGAGGATTCGCTGAAGGCCACTGCGGCACGCCTCGCGGACTGGATCGAATCCCATGAGTCGGGAAATGGAAGTTCCCCTCTCCTGCCTAAACTGACCTACACACTCGGTGCGCGGCGGAACCATCACTCACACCGGCTGACGCTGGCCGGCAATTCACCCGCCACGATTGTTGAAGAACTCCACGGGTTTGCGGCCGGCAACCCGATGACCACAGCCCGCACATCCTTCACGCCGCGTCCGGAATTTGCGCCGCGCATCGGCTTCGTCATGAGTGGACAGGGCCCGCAGTGGTGGGGCATGGGCCGCGAATTGATGCGCAACGAACCGGTTTTCCGCGAAACCATGGAAGCCTGTGAAGCGGCGATGCGTCCGCACGCCCGATTCTCGCTGCTGGAAGAACTCAACCGCGACGAGGCCGACTCGAAACTCCAACAAACCGAAATCGCCCAGCCGGCGATCTTCGCGATGCAACTCGCACTCGTCGCGCTGTGGAAATCCCTCGGCGTGGAGCCGGGCGCCGTCGCCGGCCACAGCGTGGGCGAAGTCGCCGCCGCCCACGTCGCGGGGATTCTCAGTCTGGAAGAAGGTGCCCGGATCATCGTCCTGCGCGCCCGCATGATGCATGAGTGCGCCCGCGGCGAGGGCACCATGCTCGCCGTGAGCCTTGCGGAAGAAGAGGCGCTGGAATTGATTTCCCGCCATGACCGGACAGTGAGCATCGCGGCCTTCAATGGCCCCCGCTCCCTAACGCTTGCCGGCATTCGCTCCTCGCTCGAAGCCATCCGCGCCGAATTGGAGCCGCAAAATATCTTCGCCCGCTTCGTGAAGGTGGATCATCCGTATCACCACGCCATGATGCAGCCGGCGGCGGATAATCTCGTTAGCAAACTGGCCGACATCGCGCCGCATGAAGAAACCCTGCCGTTCTTCAGCACCGTGACCGGGGACCGCTGCGAAGGCAAATCCTGCGTCGCCGCCCATTGGGGTCGCGGCATTCGCCAGTCGGTCCAGTTTGTGAAAGCGATCAACGCCATGTCCGATTTTGGCGTGGATGTCTGGCTGGAAATCAGTTCGCATCCGGCGCTGTCCCTTTCGATTCAGGAGTGCCTCACCGCCCGTGGCGTCAAGGCTCAGGTGACCGCCTCGACCCGCCGCGACCGCGAGCACGACTCCTTCCTCGAAGCCGCGCTCGACCTCCACCGCGGAGGTGTTGTGCTTGACTTCAAAGGGCTGACGCCTTCCCGCGAGTTGCTCTCGCTGCCTGCATATGCATGGGACAAAAGCCGCTGGTGGCACGAGTGCAGCGAACTGCGTGACGCCCGGCTATCTCCCGGAGGAAAAGGCCTGCTGGATGCACGCCAACCACGTGCCACGCCGACGTGGACGACCCGCCTCGACAATCGCCACATGGCTTTTCTCAAAGATCACAAGGTTGACACGCACATCATCTTCCCGGCCGCCGCCTTCGTGGAAATGGCGCTGGAGGCTGGCCTGCAGTTGTTCGAAGGCCGCCCGTTCGCCATTGAAGATTTCGAGATCCGCCGCCCGCTTATTCTTCCCGATCCGGCATCGGCCCTAACCATCGAGATCACTTACGAGCCCGCCGAGCGCACCTTCACGATTCAGAGCCGTTTTGATCAAACTGCCACCTGGTCCGTGCATGTCATCGGCTCCATGCGGAGCGAACGAACCGAGTCCTCCTTCGGAAATTCCCTCCTCGAAGCTCCCGATGCCGATTTGGAATCGGAAGGCGTCGGCGCTTTTTATGGCCACATGAGCGATCTCGGACTGCGCTACGGCGACGAGTTCAAGCCGATCAGGGAGTTGTCCGCTGGCGGCGGAAAATCGGCTGGCCGGGTTTCCTTGTCGGAAACCATCGCCGGCCGTGCTTCGGAATACGCGCTGCACCCGGTTCTGATGGACGGTGCCCTTCAAGTATTCTCAGCAGGTGCCAAAACGGTCGAGGACCGGAAGGCGAAAATGAAGCTGCCCGTGCGGTTCGCGAGGATTTTGTTCCTCCGCTCACCCGGGGCCTCGACTCAGGTCCGCGCCAGGGTCCTGCATTTCAATGAGGAACTCATCGAAGGCCGGATCGGCCTTTACGACGAAGCGGGTCACCCCTGCGTCCTGGTAGATGGATTCCGCGCGATTAGCATGACCGCCGCCCGCCGCCCTGGCGCTTCCGGCGGCAGCCGTGATTTGGTTTACAATGTTGATTGGGAGCGCACGGCACCGACCGTCGCTCCCTCGGCGCAAGCATCCGTGCCGCTGGTCCGGCTTCGGGAAGTTGCCACGACCGCATTGAATGAAATCATCAACCTGCGTGGTCGTGCCGAATTGGAAGGCGTCATGGCTGCCGAGGATGACCTCGCGGCCGCACAGGTCGCCAACGGCCTGCGAAAGATGGGCGTCAGTGCGGCATTTTCCGCAGAGTCGCTGGGCATCGCTCCGCTCATGCGCACGGTCTTCGGGCGCTTGATGGACAAGCTCGCCAAACGTGGATTGCTCACCGCAACGGACGGCACTTACACCCCGACAGCGGCATTCCCGGCGGCGGCGGATGCCGCGCCGGAACTCCTCCGCGGATTTCTCACCGGACATCCCGGACATTTGCCGGAAGGCCTGCTCTGCGCGTCTTCCTGCGGAGAACTCGGTGCCATTCTGCGGGGAGAAAAAGACGCCGTGCAGGTTCTCTTCGGTGGAACCAATGCCGACTTGCTGGATCACTTCTACGGGGATGGACTGCTCTCCAGCCACTGGATGGTCAGCATCGCCAGCGCGGTGCAGGAAGCCGCCCGCCATTTGCCGGAAGGCCGGGGATTGCGCATCCTCGAGGTCGGCGGAGGCACGGCCGGTCTCGCCGCGCAATTGCTCCCGCTGCTCGATCGCGGGCTGCATACCTACACCTTCACCGATGTTTCCGCCGGTTTCTTTTCGGCGGCAAACCAAAAACTCGCGGCCTTCCCTGAAGTCGAATACAAGGTCCTCGATCTTGAAAAACCCTCGGCGGATCAGGATTTCGAGCCCGGCACGTATGATTTTATCGTGGGCACCAACGTGCTTCACGCCGTGGCCGATGTCCGGGTCACACTGAAAATGCTCCACGAACTGCTCGTCCCCGGCGGCACTCTGATGTTCATGGACGTGGCGACGCCGCAGCTTTGGATCGAGGCGGTCTTTGGATTGACGCAAGGCTGGTGGCACCTAACGGATCGCGATTTGCGGCCGGACCAGCCACTGATGCAACGCGCGCAGTGGGAATCCGCGCTCAAGGAAGTTGGCTTCGCCGAAACGGCCTCGATGCCCGGCCTCCGCGGGGCGGACGGCGAAGGACAGATTGGCATCCTCGCCCGAAAAGGTGGCGATGCCGTCGCCGAACCGCGCGCGCTGGAAACCCCAACGGAAGCCTCATGGCTCGTCTTCGCTGACGAATCCGGACTCGGAAGTGAAATCGCCGCGCAAGTCACTGCCGCCGGATCACGCTGCCGCATCGTGCGCCGGAGTGATCAATTCGCCCAGACAGGCGCCGACACCTTTACGGTCCGCGATCAGGAACCGGAAGACTGGAAAAAGCTTTTCGCCGCCTTGCTCTCTGAAGCTCCGCCGGAACGCCTCGTCTATCTTTGGACACTCGATGAAAAAACCGGCAGCGGCGACCATGACGCGCTGATGGGCATCGACGCCCTGCTTCACCTGACTCATGCCCTTGAAGAAACCATGGCCGTGGCCAAACTTCGCATCGACCTGATCACCCGCGGTGCCCAACCGGCCGGTGTGAACATGGGAGCCACCGCCGTGGCTCAGGCACCGGCGATCGGGATTTTCCGGGTCATCCTCAGCGAGCACCCGGGTTTCTCCTGCCGGGGCATTGACTTGCCGACGGAATCGTCACCGGCCGATACCGGTTTGTTGTGGAGCGAGTTGCACCATGAAGACACCGAGCGGGAGGTCGCGCTGCGTGGCGAAGCCCGCTACGTGCAGCGCCTCAGCCGGGGCTTTCCGACCCACGAGCAACATCTCGACTCGTCCGTGCCACTGCGCCTCGAATCCCGTGAGCGGGGCCTGCTCGACAGCCTTAGGTTTACGCCATTCCCGCTTCCGGAATGTGCGCCTGGTGAAGTGCTCATCAAAGTCAGGGCGGCGGGTATGAACTTCCGTGACGTCCTCAAGGCACTCGCCCTCTACCCGGCGGAAACCGCCGATGCGCGAATCTTCGGCGACGAAGTGGCGGGCGATGTCATCGCCATCGGAGAAGGGGTCACTCACCTCGCCGTCGGCGACAAGGCGTTCGGCCTCGCGGTCTTTGGTCTCGCGACCCACTCGGTGGCTCGTGCCGCCGATGTACGGAAAATGCCGGCCGGCCTTTCCTGTGAGGAAGCCGCCACGCTGCCGGTGGTCTTCATGACCGCATGGTATGCGCTCAGAAAGGTCGCCCGGATGAAGGCTGGAGAGCGGATCCTCGTTCACGCCGGTGCCGGTGGCGTCGGGATGGCTGCGATCCAAATTGCCCATCACCTTGGTGCCGAGGTCATTGCCTCTGCCGGAAGCCCGACCAAGCGCGCTCTGTTGAAAACGCTGGGGGTTAAACACGTTATTGACTCCCGTCGCGGCGATTTTGCGGAGTCGGTTATGGAATTGACCAACGGTCGTGGCGTGGATGTCGTTCTGAACGCTCTCGCCGCCGAAGCCATTCCGATGGGGCTCTCCTGCCTCGCCGAATCCGGGCGATTCCTCGAAATCGGCAAGCGCGACATCTACATGAACTCCCGCATCCCGCTGTGGGGACTGCGCCGGAATTCCTCGTTCCACGTCATCGCCATGGACGCGATTTTCGCGGGCGACGAAGCACAAACGCGCGATCTCCTCGCGGAAGTCACCGCGCTGGTCGATCAGGGCGCGCTCACTCCGCTGCCATTCCGATCCTTCCCCGCCAGCAGGATCGATGCGGCCTTCCGCCTCATGGCCGGCGGCAAGCATACCGGCAAAGTGGTCGTTGGATTCGCCGATCCCTTCATGGTTAGAAAAGGGGAGCCCCCCCAGCCAGCGTTCGCCGTAAAACCGGACGGTGCCTACCTGATCACTGGCGGCCTCGGCGGATTCGGCCGGGTGCTCGCGGAATGGTTGGTCCAGGCAGGTGCCCGCCACCTCGTGTTGAGCAGTCGCAGCGGCGCTTCCACTCCTGAAACGGTCGATTTCGTCGCCAGCCTTGTCGCTCGCGGGATCGAAACCACCGTGCTGAAAGCGGACATCGGCTCACCGGCTGATGTGAAGGGACTCATTTCCGGGCTGCGTGCTGCGAAGACGCCGCTCAAGGGGATTTTCCACCTCGCCATGGTCATTGACGATGCGCCGCTGTCCGCGCTCACCGCCGAACGCCTGCGCACAGTGATGGCTCCGAAAGCTCACGGCGCATGGTTGCTGCATGAAAACACCATCGGCATGGACCTTGACTGCTTCGTCATGTTCTCCTCGGTTTCGAGTATCTTCGGAAATCCAGCGCAAGGGAACTATTCGGCGGCGAATGCTTTCCTCGACTCGCTCGCCCACCACCGCAAAGCGCTCGGACTGCAGGCCCTCGCGATCAACTGGGGCGTGCTCGGTGGCGAGGGTTACGTCGCCCGCAATGAACGCGTCGCAGAATTCCTTGCCCGTCAGGGAACCGGTGCCCTGGCACCTTCCGAAGTGACATCGCTGATGGAGTCCTTCCTAACTGCCCACGCCACCCAGGTCGCCGCGATCCGCGTGGACTGGGCAAAATGGCGTCAATCGTTCCGCGGCATGCAGGACAATCCCCTCGTCGAGCGCATTTTTGCCGCTGGCGTCGAAGCTCAGGAAACCAGCGGTGGCGGCCGCGACTGGCGCGCCAAAATTGAAGCCGCCGCACCGGGCGAGAGGAACGCTGTCATTGGCGAGGCCGTGCGCGATGTTGTCGGCGCGGTGCTGCGGGTCAAGCCGGACAGCCTTCGCGAGGATCAGCCACTCACCGACCTCGGTCTCGATTCGCTCATGGGCGTGGAAATCGAGACCATGCTGGAGAGTTCCATCGGCGTGGCGCTGCCACCGACCAGTCTGATGCGGGCCCGGACGATTGGTCAGATTGCCACGCTGATCGCCGAGCAAATGGGCAGCGATTCGGACGGCACCGTTAAAGCCGTGGTGACGGAAGAAGTGGTCGAAACGTCGGAACTCGATCTCGACTCGATTTCTGACGAAGACCTCGACACCTTACTCGGGAGTGTCGCGGAGGAAGAGGACGCGGTTCCGGCTGGAAAACTTTGATTTCATTGATGTCTCCGGATCCGAGAACGCTGTTCAAACAATGGCTGGAAAGCGGGGAGGCACGCCTCCAGCCGATCACTCTGCCGCAGCGCGAATTGTGGGAAAACTCACCGGTTCCGGTCGCGGACCCTGCGAACCACATCTGCGGGCTCATCGAGATCAAGGGCCCGATCACGCCGGAGCAATGTGAGGTGGCGCTCCGGCGGGTCATTGAGCGGCAGGAGGCGCTGCGGATCTCATTCCTGCCGGGAAAAGAACGCCCCTTGCAGATGATCCGGGCGACGGGTTCGCCGGTGCTCAGCTTCCGCGAACTGGCGGCGGGCGAAGCGTTGGAGGACGTCGCGATGGAATCCTATCGGCAGCCGTTTGATCTGCTCCAGGGACCGCTCCACCGCGTGGAAATGATTCGGCGGGGCCACCATGACCATGTGCTCGCCTTTGCTCTCCATCACGCCATCGCCGATGGCTGGTCGCTGGGCGTTTACGTGCAGGATCTTTGCACGGCGTACGTCATGGGACTAACCGGACTGCGCAAGGCCGTGGCGGTCGGGATCATCGGGCTGAAAAACACCCTGCCGCCGGTAGCGCAGACTTACACCGAGTGGGCCGCTGCCGAGCGGGCGATCTGGCAGCCCGCAGAACTGGCCCGGCGTGCCGGTTTCTGGAAGTCCCGGCTCGAGGGTTCGAGCCGAATTTGGAGCGACGCCCCGGCGGTTGCACCATTGCAGCGGTGGGTCTCCGCGATCCCTGCCGATCTGGTGCGGGGCGTCCGGTCGCTGGCAGTAAGCCATAGCACGACCCTTTTCAGCACGCTGCTGGCGGCGTTTCAGGTCTCTCTCTCGAAATGGACCGGCAAGAATGACATTCTCGTCGGTACGCCGGTGGCGAACCGCAATAAGGAGGCCGTCCGCGAAACGATGGGCTATTTCGCCGGTGTCGTGCCCCTCCGCGGTCAGGTCGATCCGTCCCTAACGTTTTCCAGCCATCTACGTACGGTGTCCGGGTCGGCGCTCGATTCCTTCGCCAACGCGATGCCGTTCGCTGAACTCGCCGCCGCCCTTGGCGGGAAACGCGGGGCCGGAGAGCATACGATTTTTGATGTGCGGTTCGCCCTTCAGAATCACCCGGTGCCGGACGTCGTGCTGCCGCGGATTTCGACGAAACTGCGGATGCGTTCCACCGGCACTGCCCGCTTCGATCTCGGCTGCGAGATCACCGAAATCGGAGGCGAGTTGGAGGTTGTCTGGCTATTCAAGCCGCATAGAATCGCGGCACCGGACATGTCTGAACTGCACAAACTCTTCATCCTGGTGTTGACGAACGCCTGCAAAAGCCCGGAAAGCCGGGTGGCTGCGCTAACTGTCTGAGCTTATGACTTCTCCCGCAATCTCCGAACTTGACCGTGTGCCGCCCGTTGCCGCGCCGGATGACGGTGACCATGTCCCGACCCATTGGGTAAGCCGGGCGGCTTTTCCGTTGATCAGTGCCGCCCTGATGCTCACTCAAGCCGCACTTGGTTTCGCTTATCACTCCGGATTGATCTGGCTCTGTATTCCGCTGGCCCTGCTGGTTAGCCACTTCATGCACGGCATGCTCGTCGGCTTCCACGAAGCCTCGCATGGAAACTTGCGGAAAAATCGATTCTTAAACGAAGCGGACGGCATGATTATCGGGACCCTGAGTTTCATGAGCTTCACGCTCTACCGCGCCGCGCACCAGAAACATCACTCGCATCTCGCCACCGAGCGGGACGTCGAACTCTGGCCCTTCGTGATGGTGACCTCCCCGCGCTGGGCTCGCCGGCTGGCCGCATTTTTAGAGCTGAACCTGGGCATTTTGTTCACGCCATTTCTGTTTCTGAAGATTTTCCTGCAAAAGGACTCATTCGTCAGGAATAAGAAAGTCCGCCGCCGGATCTGGATGGAACTCGCCCTCATCGCCGTGGTCTGGACCACGATGCTGGCGGCGGTCACATGGTTTCAAGTCTGGGACTACTGTCTCTGGATCTTACTGGGGCCTGGCGTGATCGCGGGGAATCTTCAGAGCTGGCGGAAATACATCGAACACGTCGGCCTGAGGGGGCACACCGCAAAAAGCGCGACCCGCAGCATCGTCGCGGATACATGGCCCGGACGCCTGCTTTCGCTCACCCTGCTCCATGAACCACTTCATGGAATCCATCACATCAAAATGGCACTGCCCCATGATGAACTGCCGCGTCACACCGGATTACTGGACCCCACAACGGAGGGCGATGTGGCGCCGTTCCCTAACTACCGGTCGGCGGTGATGCATCTCCTGCGCAATCTTTATGACCCCAAATCGGGCAGCCACTGGCCCGATGCTCCGACGAAATCAAACGCCTAGACGACGGGCTGTCTCCGTGTGAATCACTCCCCATGACCGCCGCTGCTTCAAAAAAACCTGGTGAATTGATCTACGAGGCGATCGGCCTGAAAAAGCAATTCGACAACGGCAAGGTCGTCGCCTTGCGCGGCCTTGATCTGGAAATCCGGCAGGGAGAGTTTGTCGCGATTGTCGGGCAGAGCGGCTGCGGTAAGAGCACGTTGTTGCAGATGCTGGGCTCGCTGGACAAGCCAAGTGAAGGCGCGCTGAACTACCGCGGCACCTCGATCCCCGGAATGCGGGATCTTGCGGCGTATCGCGCTCACGAAATCGGTTTTGTCTTCCAGTCGTTTCACCTCCTGCCGACTTTCACTGTTCTGGAAAACGTCCAGATCCCAATGTTCGAGGGACAGTTGTCCCGCTCCGGGCGCAGAGCGCGGGCCGTCGAGTTGCTGGAGTCCGTCGGTCTCGGGCACCGGCTCGACCATTTTCCATCCGAACTCTCCGGCGGCGAGCGGCAGCGCGTCGCCATCGCCCGGGGCCTTGCCAACAAACCGGCCGTGTTGCTGGCGGACGAACCGACAGGGAATCTCGACAGCGAAAGCGCCGCGCAGATCATTGATCTGCTGGCGGGCCTTCATCGCAAGTTAGGAGTGACGCTCGTGCTCGTCACTCACGACCTGTCCGTCGCCGGACGAGCCTCAAGGATTATCCGGATGAAAGACGGGCGCGTTATCTCGGATCAGCTTGCGATTTCCCCCTAAGGCCTCCCTCCATGACATTTTTTACCATCGTTGTCCGCGGCTTGACCCGGCGTCCTGTTCGCACTTGCCTGACCCTGGTCGGCATTTCCATCGGCATCGCCGCCGTGGTCACCCTGGTCGGCATGGCCTGGGGGTACGAGAAGGGTATTGCCAAACAATTGGACGTCGTCGGCGTTGACGTGGTGGTCAGCAACATGAGCGGCGGCATCATGCCGAAGCTTTTCGATGAATCCCTTGAGGAGAAAGTCGCCGCCCTGCCACGGGTTGCGGAAACGACGACGGTTTTGATGCAAATGCTGAGCGTGGAGGACGCGCCGATCATGATGATCTCGGGCCGCAAATGGGGCGGGTTCGCCTGGAACAAATTGAAAGTTGTCGAAGGCCGGATGCCCAAAGACGGCTCCGAGAAAGCAGTGGTTCACGGCAAGCTGGCAGCGGAGGTGCTCAAGAAAAAGGTGGGGGATACCGTGCAGATCGAGGTCGATGAACTGCCGGTCGTCGGAATCGTGGACGGTCAGGCGATGGTTGAGAACGGTACGATTTTTCTGCCCCTGACGGTGATGCAGGAAGTAACCGGAAACCAAGGTAAGGTCAATTTCGTGGATGTTCGGGTCCCGCCCAATACTCCGGATTCGGAAATCGATTTGCTCTGCAGGGACATCAAGGTCATTTTCCCGGAAGGCCGGGCGATGAAGGCGAGTGAGGTGGTCGGCACGAGCCAGGGGTTCCGTGTGGTCCGCGCCATGAGTTGGAGCACTTCGCTGCTGGCGATTATCGTGGGCGTGCTCGGAGTGATGAACACCATGCTGATGACCGTTTTTGAGCGCACCCATGAGATCGGTATCCTTTTGGCAGTCGGCTGGCGGCGGCGGCGGATTGTTTACATGGTGCTGTGTGAATCCGCGCTGCTGGGACTGCTCGGCGGCATCGTCGGTGTCGGACTTGGCGTTCTGGGACTCGTCACCCTGGGAGCCTCGCCCGGAATTCGCGGATTCATTGAACCGGATATAAACCCGAAACTAATGCTCATTTCCGTCGCCATTGCCGTCTTTGTCGGCGTGATCAGCGGCCTGTATCCGGCGTGGCGCAGTTCACGACTGACACCGAGTCTTGCGCTTCACAGCTAACTCCCCATCCATTCCCATGAACCCGATCCTGCAATCTCTCCGTTACGCCCTGCTGGGCGCCGCACTCCTTGTTTCAACGGCTAGTGCCCAGGAGGCTGCTCCTTCTGCGCGCGACCTCGCCGCGAAACTCAGCGCCATTATCCAGAATGGATCCTCGGTAATCCGACTAAAAATGGAGATCCGGCAACCGGGCAGCGGCGGCAAGACCGTGTTGCAGATTCAAGTAAAGTCGCAGCGCACCAAAGATTCCACCGAACTGGTTTACCAGATTCTCTGGCCAAAGGAACGCAAGGGTGAGTCATTCCTCCTCCGCAAATCGGGAGATGCTGCGCCCGTTGGCACACTGTTTACCCCGCCGAATTCCATGGTGCCGCTGACCGCTGCAAAAATGAAGGACGGAGTCTTCGGCAGCGATCTTTCCTATGATGATTTGGTGGAAAATTTCTTTACCTGGGGAAATCAAGCCATCGTCGGCACGGAGACGGTCGACCGGATTCCCTGCCAAATCATGGAATCCAAGCCGGGCAAGGGGGACAGCACGGGCTATGCGAAAGTGCGCAGTTGGATCGATACCAAACGCATGGTCACTTTGCGGGTGGAAAAATACGCGGCTTCCGGCAAGCTGGCGAAACGCATCGATACCACCCGGGTGTCGCGGGACGATTCGAGCAAGATCGGTTCGAGCTTTTTATTGCAGCGCCCCGGCCAGGATTCGGTCACGGATATTGATGGCTCTAACAGCAAGCATGGCATGACTTTCACTGCCGGCGATTTCACGCCGGAGGCTCTCCGCACTCTCAAGTAAGGCATTATGCAAGGCCTCAAGCCGATGGACGCGGTCGCCGCTCTCTACGCGGAAGACCAGCATGACATGGCAGAAGCCATCGTCGCAAGCCTGAGCCGCGCCATTTTTCGCGGGAATGACCCGAAGCCGGCCGGCAACCGTAAGCTCCTCGTCGGGCGCGTCTCCCAAAGAGTCATGCGCTGGACCACCAGGGTGACACCATCGGCGGACCCCGATGCGATCACGCTCTACCGGAATCCTCTGCTCGAGCGCTCCGGCCATCCCTACGCCCGGTCCCTGCTGAAATCATCCCGGAGTGATGCTGCCGCCCTGGTGGAAGGTGGCGATCCCATGAACGGGCCCTACATGATGCTCTCTCCGGAGATCCGGAAAAACGGCGGCTTATGGGACCGTATCTTTTTCGAGTCCGTGCAGAGCAAAGACGTGCAACTGCGATTCATGCTGGAAACGCAGGCGACCTACAACGCCGCAAGGCATCTGCTGGAGCGTGGCGAATCCGTGCGCATGAAAGCGGTGGCCGCCGGAACCGGACTCAGCTTGATTTTGGCCTTCGACAGACTCATTCGCGATGGTTTCGATCCCCAATCCATCACCACCGTGATCACCGACCGGGATCCTGCGAATACCGCAAAGACGAATCTCCTTCTCGCCAAGCTCGCCAGCACCGGCGACAACCACAACATCAGCGGGCATGCCTATGGGATTTCTGCCGTGACCGAAGATGCATTCGATAGTCCGGACCTGCTGGCCGCTGCGCTTCATGCTCCCTATAACATCGTCACGGCTATCGGCATCCTCGAGTATTTCCAGGGCATCTCCTCCAGCACCACCGAACAGCGGTTAATGCTGCCTGAGCCCGACGAACCCCTCACGGCCCGGGATCTAGCCGCACGACTGGCACAAATGACCATCCCCGGCGGCAGACTGATCGTGAACACCTATCGCGACCACTCCTGCATCCGGATCCTGGAACTCTTCGGCAAACGTTTCGATTTCCGTGACCGGGGGCATCTGCGCGAGCTGTTTGCACCGCTTAACTTCCGGTCATTGCACCTCGCCGGTTCCGGTCACATCTACGATGTAGAGGTTTTCGAAAAATCCAAAACCATGGCCTAGCGGTGTGCCTCCTTCAACACACCGGGCAGAGGCGTTAGCGTTAGATTCCGGCATCTGCCGTCGTAAATTGCCGGTCGCAGGGAGTGGCGGCCTCGTTGTACTGAGTATCCCGGGCCCTGACCCTGCCGCGCCACACCCGGCCCAATGACGACGTGCGCCGGCGACTCGATCGGGTGCCCCACACGCTGCCCCCCATCCCCCCCCACCCCCGCCTGACATTCGAGGTGGCTTGTTTCCGCCAGGAGCGCGAGACGTAAGCTGCGCGCCGTGAGCACCCTGAGTTTGAAGTGCCTGCCCGCCACGCTTCGCGGCAAGTGTAGAGAGGCTAAAAGAAGGGAAATCAGGCTGCCGGGGAGCCGCTGTGCCAGCAGAACCCATTTCCAGACAAAGAACCGGTTCAGAAAAGGGGCGATCCGGGAAATACCCTGAGAACCCCGTCGCTTATCGGTCGCTTAAATTTGTGTTATACGGTGCTTTTCCGTGCTTCCCGATGCTTTAAGTCTGCTGCTGGAAATCGCTGGAAATCCTTTATTATAGAGTACCGGCAGTGGGACTCGAACCCACAAGCCCATTGCTGAGCAGCGGATTTTAAGTCCGCTGTGTTTACCATTTCACCATGCCGGC
>JANNVM010000594.1:0-3161 GCA_031414455.1 Verrucomicrobiota bacterium | reverse complement strand
CTCCACCCGCTGCGGCCAGAACACCACTGCCAGACAGGCCGCAGCCGCGAGCCAGGGCAGCGCGATCCACAGCCGGCGTCTGCGCGCGGACGATAACCGGATGGGTTCCACCGTCGCTGAGGGCAAGCATTGGTGGATGCGGGTCAGCGCAGATTCAAACCCGGCCAACTCCACGAACCGGCGGCGGGCCTCCGCAGAACCATCAAGCAGAGCGGCGAATTCCGCCTTCCCGGCGGCGGATAAATTTCCCTGGAAATGAGCCTCCAGCAATTCCTCCAGGCGATCATGGAAAGGGGCGGGCGTCGGTTTCATAAGTTGGGTTCCTGTTTCATCCGAATGGTCACACACTCCCGCAGTTGTTGTTTCGTGCGGAGCAATGCCTTGCGCACCGCCTCCAGCCCCATCATCAGCGCCGCCCCGATCTGCTCATACCCGGCGTTCTCTTCATAACGCAGGCGGATCAGATCGCGCGCCCGGCCGTTCAGCTTCGCGAGACACCCTCGGAGGTGATCCGCGCGCGGGCCTGACTCGCTGAATTGATGCGCTTCAAATGCCGCCTCCATCGCATCGTTGAGGATGCGGTCCTCCACCGCCGGTTCGCGCCGGCGTTTGCGTAGATGGCTCAGGATTTCCAGCCGCACAATCCCCCGGCACCACGCCAGCATCGAAGTCCCCTCCGCGAAGTCCTCATGTCTGCGCGCGACCACGAGAAACGCATTCTGCACCACATCCTCCGCCGCCGCATAGTCCGCGAGCAGCGCATGAGCATACGCCACCAGCGCCGACTGGCAGGTCAACGCCGACTTCAACACGCGGTCTCTGGAATCAAGGTCGCTCATTCGTCACTGCTAAATGTCACGAGACGCCGCGTCGTGGACAAAAATGTGCCGGCGACGGGTGGCCGGGATGCGGTCATGGCACAGCCATTCCATCCGCTCCAGGCCACGTCGAATGCTCAGCACAGGCCGAGGCCAGCCCTGTTTGATCCGGATGAGTTCCGGAGTGTCCGTCGCGGCTTCGATGGCAGCGATGGTTTCGCGGACGCACTTGGCCTTCATGCGCATCAGCTTCGGCGGGCGAACCTTTTTCGACCTTGGTAATGGCGACCTGCCGCGCATCGCTCGTCACCATCTGATCGCAAATCATCCATCCGCGCGCACGGGTGGCACCGAGATTCCAATCATGCTTCGCTTTGACGGGAATGGCGTCGCCCATGGTGAAGTCGGGCATCGCCAGGCTCATGTTGTTCGCCGCGTTCAGGTTGGGCAGCGCGAGAAGGAGTGTTACGAGTGTCAGGAGTTTTTTCATGACTTGAGATGTTCCAGCCGGGTGATTTCCAGCGAAACAGGCCGTCGTCCACCGGGCATCAGTGACGGGCGCGCAGGGTGCCGAGGCTGCGATCCACGGCGATGAGCTTGTCATCTATGCACAGCCGCGAGCCACTGTCCGCCGCGACGTAGAACGTGTAAGTCCCGGAAAACTCCGGCTCAATCGGCCCCGTCCACCGCACCGAAAAAAAGTCCCCGGCTGGTCAACGCCGTGTCCGCCGGAATCGAAGTGTCCCAATCAAAATCCACCTTCGCATCGGTGCGCGAAGTCTTCTGCGAGGTGAAGTCGTATTCGTCGCAATACTACCCGGTGAGGCCGTTCGCCGCGACAACGCGCAGGCCAGAGAGCAGAGACAGGCCGGGTATTGCAGCGATGGGGCGCGAACCGTTCACAGGTCGCTGAAAATGGTCCTGATTTCACATGCGTCGAGCCTGATTTGCGGCTCCAGTCCACAGGATCGCGGGATGAATCCGGGTTGCCGGTTCAGGTTCGTTCCGCAGCATCAAATTCATGAGTCATCGTTCTATCTCCGGGGCCGCTGTGCAGGCCGCTATTTGTGTTGGGTGTGCAGTTGCAGGCTGGGGGCTTGGCTATGGGATGAAGGATCGCCTGCCCGATCCGGCGCAAAGCCCTCCGCTGAGTGCGGCGGCAGCCGAGGCGGTGCGGCCAATGCCTGCACCCGCGGCACTCGCATCGCTGACGCGTTCTTTGCGCGGAAAATCCGAGATGCAGCGACAGCATGATTTTTACGATGCCGTCAGCGGCATGAGCGCTGCGGCGGTGGCGGCGGCCATTGCGGAAACTTCTCGCATGACGGCGCGGGACCGCGATTCCCTGCTGCCCATCCTCGTCTCGCGGTGGGCGGAACTCGATCCTGCCGCCGCCGCCGCCTATGCGCTGGCCTTGCCGGACCTGATCACCCGTGGCGCTGCGGCCCGTGCCGCCATGAACACATGGGCGGCGCATGATCCTGACGGAGCCATGCAATGGATCAGCCAGTTGCCCCGCGGCAAGATGCAGGAACATGCCATCTATGGGCTGGCCAGTGGTCTTTCGAAAACGGACCCCGATGCCGCGCATCGCTACATGATGTCGCTGCCCCGCGAAGCTGTTTCTGACAATACCTTTCTGGTCGTCTTCAATGAACTCGTGAGCAAAGATCCGTCCGCCGCCGCTGCGCAGGCTCTCGCGCTGGCCGGCACGCAGGACCGGGACCGGGCGCTGCGTCCGGTGGCCGAGCGATGGGCGCTGACCGATCCGCAGGCGTGCATGGCGTGGGCGCAAGCCATCGGCGATCCGTCCGCCCGCAGCACGGCGGTGAATTCCACCCTGACGACATGGGCTTCCAACGATGCGCCGGGCGTCGCCGCGTGGCTCGGCAGCCTCGCTGCCGGCGAGCGGAAAAACAACGCCATCGCCACCGTCATGGATACCGTGGGCACCCGCGACATCAAAGCCGCCGGGGCTCTCATTGAGCAGATGTCCACGGGAGCACTGAAGAACACCACCATGCGGGACTACGCCGCCCAGTTGGCAAAATCTGATCCCGAAGCGGGAGCAGGTTACGCCTTTGAAATGCCGCCCGGCGAGGCCCGCAATCAAGCGATCACCAACGCCGCCGCGACATGGGCCCGCGAAGACCCGGCCAAAGCGCTCGAATGGGCCCGCGGCCTGCCGCCGGGGGATGCGCAGCGCAGTTCACTCAATGAGGTCGGCTGGATGTGGGCGCAGCAGGACGCACCGGCCGCCGCCGCGTTTGCCCTCACGTTAGGCAAGGACGCCGAAGCCGGACTTCTGCCGCAAATCGCGCAGCACTGGGCCGGCCGGGACGC
>JANNVM010000593.1:0-4018 GCA_031414455.1 Verrucomicrobiota bacterium | reverse complement strand
TTTCCAAAATTTATGTGGGTTTGGGTAATTATAGATCAACTAAGGGGGCCGTCCACGAAATTCTCGTAAATTCTATAGATCATCTACCGCGGTGTTACCGAGATAGGTTGAAAAGTAGCTTAAGATGATAAAATTATCAAGTCTGAATTGCGATTATTTTCAAATCTTCTTAAGTAATCTCATGACAAGCCTGACGAACGAAGCAACCATCACCGGAGGAAGGCCGCAGGGTCCCGGCTCTAAACTTCCTTGGGTGGCAGAAAGTTCACTTTCTAAAAAGACCGGAGCGCGTTCACATTCTGTGTGGTGCGTCTGGAAAGGTCAATCTCTCCCCGATGCCCGGGACGGCAAAAGGCTGCGCGAGTCGCTCGCAGCTCGCGCTGAATTCAGCGGGTGTTGTGGTATTGAAGGCAAACATGTCGAAATGATGAGGAATGGCGAGACGGGCCCCGCAGGATTTGGCCAAAGCGGCCGCTTCCGCTCCGTTTAGGTTGCCGGCCACGCCGCGCTCCGTCCGGTTTCCATTGATGGGAACCATGACGACATCAGGACGGGCGACGCGCAGTGCCTCCACCAGTCCGTCGTGCCAGAGCGTGTCCCCACTGTGATAGACGGAGAACTTCCCAAAACGAACGATGAACCCCAGGTAGAGGCAGCGTCCCTGAGTGTCACGGGCGATGTCGTTATGCGCGGCCGCGACACCAGTGAACTGGAATCCGCCAACTTCGATCATGGCCCCCTCATCCGCACCACGCAGATCAGGGACAAATCCGCTGAGGCGGCTGCGGGCGAATTCCATATTCGCCGACGGCAGGACCATTTGCAGCAAGGGATTGGCGCGGAACAGTGGAATGAGCGTCGCCGCGTCAAGATGATCGGTGTGATTATGACTTGAAGTGACGACATCCACCATATTGAGCCGTGCGGGATCAATCACCTGCTCACTGAGGCGCAGGTGAGGTTTGCCGGTCCTGGCGTACTTTTCAGTGAGCGAGTCCGAAAGATAAGGGTCGAAGAGCAAGTGGCGGCCCGCCCATTGCAGCAGGAACCCGCTTTGGCCCAGCCACCAGAGATGGAAACGATCTTCAGATCGCGTTGCCGCCGCGATGTCGGCCAGCAGGGCGTCGTCTTTTTGGAAGGGAGGAATCAACATCATGGGAAAAGTTGCGATCATGAGGCCGCCGCCGCCGCAGTTCGAGCTATTTGTGTATTGCTGTCGAATGGCTCGCCTTCCTCGTTGCCAAATGGTTGAGGCCCCGCCAGTCTGGTGGCGCTGCACCCGGGATGGTCGCCGGCAGACCGCAAGGTTCGTTGGAGGAAAGTCCGGACACCACAAGGCAGCGCGCCGCATGATGAATGCGGGCAGGTGCGTCGCAAGCCGTGCCTGACGGAAAGTGTCACAGAAAATATACCGCCGGGAGTGGACCCGGGCTCTTCTGAACTTAGAACTCTGAACTCTGAGCTTTCCGCAGTGCCCGCGTCCACTTCCGGTAAGGGTGAAATGGCGGGTTAAGAGCCCACCGCCCCGAACGCAAGAACGGGGGCAGGACAAACCCCGCGCGGTGCAAGACAAACAGGGAAAACAGGCCGCCTGCCTGACCCGCGGGGCCTTCGGGCGCCGTGGATAATCCCGGGTTGTCGCACCTGGCTTCGGTCAGGGTCGTCCCCCGCAAGGCGGACGTCAGAGGAATGATCATCCAACCGCCGGGAAACCGGTGGGGGACAAAATCCGGCTTATCAGGGTGCAGCACTTTCCCCTCGCCGCCGCCGCGGGGATCCGCATGAGCTTGAAATTAGTCGTTGAAAACTAAATTAGCTCAGGCTAATTCTCCATCATGAACAGGATCCCGACTAAAATAGCCGCCCTCGCACTGGGTTTACTGGCCGCACTGCTACCAGCCTGCACGCCCTCTGAACCGGAAAATGCCGGGAACGGCAAACCCGTCATCGTCGCCACCACCACGATGGTCACTGACCTCGCCCGCAGCCTCGCTGGCGACGATTTCACTGTGCAGACGTTAATGGGGCCGGGCGTGGACCCGCACCTTTTCAAGCCCGGACAGGAGGACATTCAGCGGCTGCAAAAGGCCGATGTCATTCTCTACAGTGGTCTGCACCTGGAAGGAAAAATGGCGGAGATGCTGGAGCATCTCCACAGGCAGGGCCGCCGGGTGTATGCCGTGGCCGATGGTTTCGCAAAAGACGACGTCATCACTGCCGAAGGACAGCCCGACCCTCACATCTGGGGCGACGCCTCACTGTGGACCAAAGGCCTGACGCATTGCGCCCAGAAGCTGTCCGACGCTTTCCCGGAAAAAGCATCCGCGATAAGCAGACGCGCCGCCTCTGCGGCCCTCGTTCTCACCGAAACCCATGACCGTCTCAAAACGATGGCCAACGAACTGACGCCGGCGCAGCGCGTGCTGGTGACCAGTCACGATGCTTTCCGCTATTTCGGGCGCGCCTACGGGTTCGAAGTCATCGGTATTCAGGGCATCTCGACGGTGAGCGAAGCCGCCCTCGCCGACATGGCGCGCATCGTGGACCTCGTCAAAGCTCGTGGTGTCAAAGCTGTGTTTGTCGAAAGCAGCGTGTCGCACGCCACGGTCGAGCGCATCAGCAAGGACACCGGGGCCAAAATCGGTGGAGAACTGTTCTCCGACGCCCTCGGCCAGCCCGGCGACGTTCTCACCATTGGTGATCGCAAAGTGGACAAAGGCACAGTGGCCGGGATGCTCGAGTCCAACATGCACACCGTCGTGGAGGCATTAAAATGAGAATCGCCTTCTTTGTTCCGGTATTCGCCTGGAGCGCCGTTGCCAAGGAGCCGCTTGCCCCACCGGTGCGCGAGATGTCCACCGACCGGCCGGACATCACGGAATCCGCCTTCACCGTGCCCCGCGGCATGTGGCAGTTTGAAATGGAAACGGTCTCTGTCACACGCGATGGCGGCTCACAGGCGGAAGACTGGGGCAGCATCAACATCAAATACGGCATCAACGATTCGATGGATGTTCAGTGGGTCACGCCCGCGTGGCATCATGAAAACGGACTCGACGGCTGGACGGATACGGAACTCCGCCTGAAATGGAATTTGTCAGGGCAGGATGATGGCGCGGCTGCGGCGATCGCCCTCATGCCGTATGTAAAACTCCCGGTCGCCAGTCGGCGTCTCGGAAATGACGACATCGAAGGCGGCCTGATCATTCCCATGTCTCTGAATGAATTCCCGCTCGCCTGGATGGTCCAGGCCGACATCATTCGCAACGATGCGGACACCGGCTACACGGGCGCTTTCACCTTCACTGCCACCACCGGCTTCGATCTCACACCGCGGCTGGCGGCTTTTGTCGAAGGCGTCGCTGCCCTGCCGCTTGATGGAGATGCCGAAACGTATCTCAATGGCGGCCTGGTTTTTTCAATAAACGACAACTGGTTCCTCGACGCGGGCGTCAACCTTGGCCTCAATCGCGCTGCCGACGACGAAAGATTTTTCACCGGCATGTCCCGCCGCTTCTGAATTTCAATGCCGGGCACCTAACGCTGAGCGCCCTGCTTGATCCTTTAGCCTTCATACTTCATCCTTTCTGAATGAGTCCCGCCCTCGAATTCCACGACCTCACCGTCAGCTACGACCGCAAGCCGGTGCTCTTCGGCGTGGATGCGGCCATCCCGCAGCAGTCGCTTACCGGCATCATCGGGCCTAACGGGGCGGGGAAGAGCACGCTCATCAAAGCGGTGATGGGCCTGCTCCCGGTGCAGGGCGGCTGGACCCAGGTCTTCGGTGGACCGCTCGACAAATGCCGCCAGCGCGTCGCCTACGTACCACAGCGCAGTTCCGTGGACTGGGACTTTCCGGTGAACGTCATGGATGTCGTCCTCATGGGCCGCTACGGAAGGCTCGGCCTGCTCCGCCGTCCCAAAGCAAAGGACCGTGCCATCGCCGCGGAGGCGCTGGAGAAAGTCCAGATGAGCGACTACGCCGTGCGCCAGATTTCCCAACTCAGCGGTGGCCAGC
>JANNVM010000592.1:0-1921 GCA_031414455.1 Verrucomicrobiota bacterium | reverse complement strand
AATCTCCAACTGGTGATCGGAATAAACCGCGGCGAGCGCGTAGGCGTCGTCGAGCTTCCAGCGGTCAATGAAGCTGTCGTGGCACGAAGCGCACTTCATGTTGATGCCAAGAAAGACCTGGGAAACCGACTGCGAGAACTGGATCTCGCGCACCTGACTGGCGTTCACATTGCCGCGCCATTTGATGCCGTTGATAAAGCCGCCGGAGTCGTCCGTGGGCGGCGCGAGCAGCTCCCGGGCAAACTGGTCGTAGGGCAGGTTATTGAGCAGCGCCTTGTAGAGCCAGCCGGTGATGGGTTTGCGTCCGCCGTCAATGTAGCCGGTCCCCTGGTAGTCGTTGCGGAGCAGGTCGTTCCAAAAGCTCAGCCAGTGTTCGGCATACTCCACTTCCCGGGCCAGCGCGGCGCTGACAAACTGCGCGCGTTTTCCCGGCGCGGAATCCGCGGAAAGAGTCGTCGCGGCCTCCGGATCCGGCAGCAGGCCGAGCACGTCCATGCTCACACGGCGTACAAAGGCCGCATCGTCCACCCTGGCAGGACGCGGGATTTTGTGATCTGTCAGGTAACGGTCAATGATGCGGTCCACCGGATGCGCCCGGCCATCCGATGCCGGCGGCAGTTCCACACGGCGCGGCTTGAGCGGCGGCTCCCATCCGCTGGCCCCGAACGAAAACCCCTCCTGCCACGGCAAACCTTCCGCAACCCACGCACGCAGCACCGCGATCTTGTCCGCCGGCACCCGTTCGCCTTTCGGCGGCATTTGGTCGTCCTTGTCAGTGGAAGTGAGCAGTTTCAGCAGCAGCGCGTCGTCCGGCTTGCCCGGCTCGACAACTTTGCCGTTCTCCGATCCTGCGAGCAGATCGGCACGCGTGTTCATGGAGAGCCCGCCTTTCTTTTTGCTGCCAAGGTGACAGTCGGCGCAATGCTGTTTGAGAATGGGGACGACGTCGTGGGCGAAGTCCACGGCCGCAGCGACGGGCAGTGCGGCGAACAGGGAAACGGTGAGGAGGCAGAGCTTCATGGGAAAACGGGAGGCGGGAATTTTATCCGGTTTGGGAGAATGACGACAGAAAGATCACGGCTGACGATTACCCTCAATTTGGGGGCCGGCCTGGACCCGCAATGCAGGCGAGAGCAATAATTCTGTCGCCTCTGCCTCCGATGTGTGGCAAAACTACCTACGGAGTAAGAAGACAGAACGCTCATGAGCCCCGTCACACCAAAGATATGACCATCAACGATCTGACCGTGAACATTAGTCACCTTGACCGTGAGACTCTGCTATCGGAATGGCACCGGCTAATCGGTACCAGTAAGTTGCCTATTCTCGCGACGTTGGCCGGAGACATGTCTGTGCAGGATGCGGCGGACGGCAGTGTCCACTTTCTAATAAGAAGACAGACTTCCTGTGAGCCCAATTGAAATGGAAAGGAGGCGAGCAATCATCAAAGTGTCAATTCTTGGATTCATCCTTCTATGGATAATCTTGGCGGGCTTTGTGTTTTCTTGGGGCCCAAAGGATGCCTTCAAGACATCGTTCAAATATCGACATTTGATCGACGCGTTCACCATTTGCGCAGTCTTGATTGCAATAGTTCCCTGGGCCTTCTTCCCAAGCCCGTGGTGGAAGAAGTTATACTACGTGGCAGCAGCGATTACACTGGGCTGCGTAGCCTCCGGATTATTCATGGGGCTGTGTGTAGCGCTTAGCCTGAAGTAAGGAGGTGGACTTCTTATGAACCGCGCACCGGTTGCCCTGACGTCAGGCACGGAATGGTCACCGGCACACCGGCATCTTCACGTCACTGCGGCGGGCGTTGCTCCAGCTTTTTGACGCGCTGGAAAAGCTCGGGGAGTTTCCGCACGAGGACCTGCTGGGTCTGGTAATCCTTTACGGTCTGCACCGGCATGCCCATGTAGGC
>JANNVM010000591.1:0-7111 GCA_031414455.1 Verrucomicrobiota bacterium | reverse complement strand
GGAACCGCAGGCAGTGGAGCGTCAGGAGGAGAGTCACTCTTTTCCGCACAGGCACACGCCCCGCCCTGACAACACGGGCAAATGGGCCGGCATTCTTTCTTCGCCGAGCAGTCAGACGCCGCGGGCACGCACACAGCCAGCAGGGCCGGATGCGGGAGCAGCGTCAGGAGTGCGAGAAGAATGGCCAGAAACGGGCGCATGACGGAGACTATGGGGTGAGGAGCGCCGGGCGCGAGCCAATATTCCGGGGAAAATGCCGGAGTTTTCCTCAGCCCTGCTCTTCTCCGCTCACCAGCGGGCCACCCAGGTGTTGGTCATGAGGTGGGTGCCGCAGGTGCCAAAATGGTACCAGTCGTCCCAATCAGAAGGCTCCTTGCCGCAAGACTCCAGATCGTCCGGCAAAGGGATGCCGCGCAGCACATGGAGATCTCCCTGCAATCGTTCGCGGTGACGCTGCCGGACTGCGTTGAGGCAATCCGGACCGGTGCTCCAGAGGACATCGACAGGATGAGTGCGGGAGGTTAGGTCATCCGAGCGGGCCTGGATTTCGCCGATGACCTCCTCGAGAAACCAGTGCCCGGCCGTGGCGCCGAAGCCGTAATTTCCAAGCTGCAGAAGGTCCTCTTCACTGGTGTGATCGCAGCGGTGTCGCTGCAGATAAATCTCCGGCGTGAATGTGCACTCGAAGGGAAAAACCAGGGACGCCCCGCAGAACTCGTCGAGCCGGCGGAACAGGAAAACGTCCATGTCGAGGTAATACCCTCCCAGTTCCGCGACGGCGAGCATGCGGAAAAGATCGGCGCGCTGCACATTCCGCGGGAAAGAATCGTAGAGCGGAAGGAGTGCCAGGCGGCGCTGCCTCACAAATTCCCGGGCGGTAAAATCGTCGAAGAAAACGTGTTCGTAATCCGGCATGAGAGCCATGAGCGCGGCCTCGCACCGGGGAACGGCCGGCGCAAAGATATGCGCGGAGCGATTCGTGCGGATAATGCGGCGCGGGATCATTAACGGCTGCTGGAACTGCCGGTATTGCCCCCGTAGCCGTCGCCTCCGAAGAACATGCTGGAGGCGGTCGCCTGGTAGTTTTCGATGAGTTGCAGCAGGTCCTCATCCATGACCTGCCACTCGGGAGCCTTGCGCCGGAGATAGTTGATCGTGTGGTAAAACGACTCCGCATTACGGCTCATGGCACGACGAAAATCGAAGTAGGCATGGCTGATTTTCGCCTGCTCGTTGAGAAGCTCTTCGGTGACGCCGCGGAGGATATCCAGTTTTTTCCCAATCTCCCCCTCCGGATCTTCTCTGGCCGAATCAGGGCCGTGATTATTATCTCCGGGCTTCTCAGGTTCGTGTTTCTGCGTGTCAATAAAGTGAACGACCGCCTGAAGGCTGCCGATGAGTCTGTAGAATTCCGTGTTCATATGGGTGGTGTGGTTTGAGAAATGGATCCGTAAAGAGACGATCCACCGCCGGAGATGGCGGCAAGAAGCGCGGCGGAGCCCCCGGGAGTATAGCGGTGTGCGCCCGCGGGCCAGAGGCGCGCGACGAGAGCGAAAGGCAGGCGCGGATCGCGCCATGCCGGCAGCCCTCCCTCCTGCAGAGCCGCAGCGGCCCATTTTTCCAAATGCCGCAGCAGCGTGAGTGGATCGGAAAGACAGCATTCGATGGTGCTGTTGATGGCCTGCTCCATGAGGGCCGTACCGTCCTCCGGCGTGATCACCGAATCCGGTGCGAGATGGATAAAGGGAACATCAAGTGCGTGAATGCCCGGCTGCCACCAGCGGCGTCCGGCGGGCCGCCCGTTGATCTGACTGATGTCCGCAGTTTGTCCGGCGAACCACCATGCGGGAGTGTAGGCGCTCCACAGGCCGCGCTCGTGGGCGAGTCCATACTGGTGGTCCACATGCCAGAGCCGCCGGGCGTTGTATTCCTGCCAGCAGGTGAGATGACGGATAAGGCGGGGCAGGACGTGACCGCTGACCGCATAGGCATGGGCACGGTTCACGTTGCGGCCCTGCCATACACCCTCCAGCGCGGTTCGCCGCGGACGTTGGAGGTGCTGGCCTCCTAGATAAATCTGGCCCCAGTCCGGTGGCACGCTCCTCAGCCACGGGCCCAGTTCGACGACCGTGCGGGGACTGAAGACGACGTCGTCTTCAAGGATGAGCAGACTTTCGATGCGGTCCTGCTGCGCCTGCCTCAGAAGGGACAAATGACTGCGCAGGCAGCCCCATGCGGGCAGGCCCTGCCATCCCCGCGGCGGCGAACAATCGGTGCCGGG
Organism: Verrucomicrobiota bacterium; assembly: GCA_031414455.1. Lineage (GTDB taxonomy): Bacteria > Verrucomicrobiota > Verrucomicrobiia > Verrucomicrobiales > V1-33 > V1-33. The sequence continues at coordinate 4,830 of JANNVM010000591.1, read as the reverse complement.
CAGCGCGGGAATGAATTGCACCTCGCTGCCGCCAAGTCCTGATTCCTGGAGGTGGGTGCGCAGCCTTTCGCGTCGCTCACGCGAAGCGGGAAGGGAGATCACAGCCACCCTCTCGAAATGGGCCGACAAAGCCTGACTTTGCGCGGCTGCTGGAGAACGTTCACTCATCGTGTGAGACTCCCTGGTTTGGGAACCGTCCGGGGGTCCGGTTGCTTCCCGGCGATCGTCGGGCCCGCGAGGGCGGCTTTAAGGGAATCGATCAGCGAGTGCTTGTCCTTCCCCATTACCGAACGGGCATCCTCCGCCAGCTTCGTCCAATCCTTCCGCCAGTTGCCTGTTTTGCCGCAGGCGAGCGCATGCGGAACGAGAGATGTCAGGGTCTCGATCACCATGACGGCGTCCGCTTCAGTCACTCCCGGATTCTTCAAAAGCCCCTCGCTGGCACTTTTGATGTGCTTGAACAGGCTGCGCGCGAAGCGCGGTCCGCAGCCAAACAGTTCCGCCCGCAACGTGAGCGCGGCGCGACCGAATTCTCCGGCTTCCGCTGTTCGTTCCGTGTCTTTCAGCAGGTCGGCAAGGCGGCGGCAGGCACAGGCTTCCGCGGCTTTCCAACAGTTGCTTCCTCCCTGAACGATGCGGGCATCACGAGCGTCTTCCATCCACTTCCTTGCCCAGGCCTCCAGGCCGCCGGCGCTCAGTTTTTTCTCATAGTACTCCCCGGCATATTTGAGCGAGTCCGCGTAAGTCGTGTGATGGCTCCAAACCGCCTGCGGAGAAGCAACGATGTCCCTGCTGATCCTGAGGCACTCTTCCCACCGCTCATCGGCCCCGTCGGTCTCTTCGGATGCGCCCGCAAGGCGTTGCAGTGCAAGCAGCCTGATTTCATGAATGCCCGGCCGCAGGCTTTTGTCGGAAGGTTTCAGCCGGGCGAAGCACGCGTTGAGCCACTTGATGCGATTCGACATGTCCTTCTTCGCACCACAAACGTCTGCCATACACAGCGCGACGCGCGCATACTCTTCACGCCCGCGTTCGTTCTGCGGATCACTCTCAATGAACTCAGTGCTGCGGGTATCCGCCTTTTCGAATAGCGCCTTGACCTCGTCGATCGGACGTGGCTCCCGATTCCAAAGGTTCAAGGCCACGCGGTTGAGTGCCACGACGTATTCCCACCGGCGATCACCGGATACCGGCGTCGCCCCGTTCACCTGGTCTTCGCGCTCCTTCAAATAGGAACGGTAAAAGGTGCCGGCGGCCTCATGGTCGGAATTGCCATCAGCGGCCATGCCCAGCAAAAACCAGGGGTAGGGGCTTTTCTCCCGTTCCCGATCAAGAAAGAATGACGGCACGTCCGATTCTTTGAGCGCGGGCCGCAGGGCGTTCCAGAGTCGCTGCGCATCCAGAGCGGCTGTGGTGAGGGCGTCCCAGTCCTGGTCGCGCACGTGGCTGTCGGCGATATCGGTTGCCACTTCCGCCTCCTCCACTTTCAGACCGATCTCGCCGGGAAAGCGCGCCAGTCCCGCCGCGACGGCAGAGCTTGCCATTTCCAGTTCCTTCCCGCCATTGATAAAGTCCTCGTCGTCTTCCACCAGGAATTTCCCGCGGAGACGATGGGCCGCACTCAGGACTCGCCACGCCTCCGCCACCGGCGCGGGAGAACCGGCGACCTCTTCCGCAATGCTGACAGCCAGTTTCAGTTTCTCTTTGCACTGTTCCGGTTCTCCGCTCCAACCCAGCACCCGACTCCAATGGATGTAGAGGTCAGCGAGGTAAACGCGATCCATGCTGTTCTCAGGACCGCCCGCTGTGTCGAGTGCCAGCAACTGCGTTTCCACATTTTTGAAAATGTCGCCAAAATCACCGAGCCGGCCCCTGTCCGCGAACCGGGACGGCATTTCCCGCATGACGAAACCGAACGCTCCATAGGCGGCTCTGCGGGAATTCTCCGCGGTCTCCAGCGCCTCGGTTTGTGCTTTGAGCGCGGCCTTGGTTTTTGCGAGCGACCCGATCAGCGCAGTCTGCTTCTGCCACAGCATGACTCCGCTGCCGGCGATCGTGATCAGCAGCGCCGCGGCGAGCCCGGCGCTCAGCGGATGCCGGCGCACCCAGCGGCGGAATTTCTCACCGCGCGTTGCCGGACGCGCTTCGATGGATTCGCCGGCCAGCCAGCGGCGCAGATCGGCAGCCAGGGCATCCGGTCCGGAATAGCGGCCCGAGGGCTGACGGGCCAGAGCCTTCAGACAAATGACCTGCAAGTCGCCGGGCACGTCCGGCACGATACTCCGCGGCGGCGCAGGATCGTCGTCCACGATGCTCCGCAGGATTTCCAGCGTGCCGGCCTGGGGAAATGGCGGCTGCCCGCAGAGCAGAAAATAAAGGATCGCGCCAAGGCCATACACATCCGAGGAAGTCGTCGCGGCCCGGACGTCGGCGCGCGCCACTTCCGGCGCCATGTAGGCCGGCGTTCCCAATACCATGTTAGTGTGGGTGAGTCCGGAGTCCACATCACGCCATTTGGCGAGACCGAAATCCGCGACGTAAGCCCGCCCGGTTTCATCGAAGAGGATATTGCCGGGCTTGAGATCACGATGAATGAGGCCGCGCTCGTGGGCATGCTGCACGGCATCAGCAAGTCCCGCGGCCAGTTCCGCCGCCTCGCGCCACCGGCCCCGCCATCCCGTTTTGCGCGCGGCCAGTGTGCCGCCGCAGGCCAGCTTCATGGCCAGCCACGGGCGGCCGTCCTGCACGCCACTGGCATACAGTGGCAGAATGCCAGGGTGATCCATCTCCGCCATCATGGCCGACTCCGCCATGAGCCGCTGCGCGCCATCGCTGGTGCTGGAATAGGAAGGCGGCAGCAGCTTCAGCGCCACATCCCGCTCCGGAGCACGCTGCCGCGCCCGGTAAACGATGCCCATGCCCCCGCGTCCAATCTCCTCCACGAGCGTAAACCCGCCGCCCGCGAGCATTTCCGCGCCGCCTGGAGTCAGCAGATCACTCCACTCGCCGCCGGCAAGGTCCGAAGCCATGCACGCCGGGCAGCTTGAGCCTCCGCGCGCCTCCGCCACCATCGAACCGCAACGGGCACAGACGGTCTTCTGGAGCGCGGAGTCTGGTGAGGAGGCGGACATTTATCCTTTGTCTGGCAGGCTCTCGACAGGCTGATTGATCCGAACGGTGAGCGACTTGAATTTAGAGGCAAATATTTCGGCCTCCGCCTCTGTTTTCTTCGCGGCGATTTTTTCCTCCACGGTCGTGGACAGATCCGAGCGGTGTGGATTGGACGGCCCGCGGCTGGTGGATCTCTCAACAGCCTCGTTGTCGAGAACGATCGCGTAGCGGAGTCCGTTTCCCTTCACGGCACCGTCATCCAGCATTTCCTCGAACTTGTCATTCGACACCCATATCCGTTGCGCGGTCTGCTCAGATCCGTGCGAATCCTTCCAGCATTGGCAGAGGCAGAGATCCGCCCCCCGGATCAGCTTGTGTTTGAGAGATTCGTATCTTAGCGCCCCGTCGGCCCGGCCGGCGGCCGTGGGGTCGAGAATCCAATAACCCGTCCCCGCTTTGGATGTCACTTCCGGCGTTCTGCCGCTGACCACGACCCAGTGCGGGAGTCTCGTGTCCAGGGTTGCCGACCAAACCAGCGCGATGGCACCGAACCCGCTTGTGAGCGCGGCATCAATGCCCGCCATGATCGCTTGCGAATCCTTATTGCTGTCCGTACACCACAGATTTTCCTTTTCCATTAGTGACGACAATACAGAGGCGATCTCCCCGGGCGATGCGTGCCACGCCACGCGGTCAGACGCAGGTTTCTCCCCTGCCCCGATTTTATTCCGGTTTTTGTCCCGCTGTAATTTGATCCGCCGCATCAACTCACCTTGAGAGGTCTCTTTGCCCTGAAATCCGAGGAGCATCATCATGCAGGCGGCTCCGCAGAATCCCCGCTTATCCTGCATGTGGTGCGGGATGCCGAGGTCTTCCAATGAAGCAGGGGCGGCAGGGGCGGGGGGCTGGATGGTAGTGATAACCGCGCCCGGGGTTGTGAGGTTCGTAGGCATATCAGTAATCGGTTGGTGGTTGTGATGGTTCGCCACTCTGCATTCAGGAAACGGCGGGGGATTGTGACAATGTATTTTCGGAAAGCGCGAAAAAGCTCAAACCGGAGCCTGGCTGACGGAGGCGGTGAGGACGCGGTGGAGATGGTTGAGTTCGTCATCCACATCGAACGGAGAAGGCACCGTGGCGGCGACATGGCTGCGAACAATTTCGCGGAAGCGTTTGCGCAGGCGGGAGACTTCCACGCGCAGCGCCGCGTCCGACATGCCGGTGAGCCGCGCGGCTTCCGGATAGTCGGCAGGCAGCATCGCCCCCGGCAGGAACGGCCGCAGCGCGGTGAAGCGCCCGGTTTTGCCCGACCGGATCCATTCGCACTCAATGTCCTCGATAGAGCGTTCCATAACATTGAGCGCCCACTCACGGTCAAGGAACAGCGCCTCGCCGGCGGAGGGTCCCGGGAGTTCTTCAGCGAGGTCGCCGGCGGCATCGAGGCTGATCTGTTCCACGCCACCGCCGCGTTTGAGCGCGCCGTTTTGCCTGGCATCGTTTGACATGAACCGCACCAGTGAGGCGCAGAGGTAGCTGCGGAAGCGGCCCCGGGAGCGGTCGGCGCGCTTCAGCGCGGAATGCTCCAGCAGGTGCAGCAGAAAGTTCTGCGTCATGTCCTCCACCGCGTCTTCCGGCAGCCCCCGCCAGCGCAGGAAACTCATGACAGGGCGACGGTAGTCCCGGCAAAAACCGGCCAGCGCCTCGCCGGCGGCGGAGTCG
>JANNVM010000590.1:0-5614 GCA_031414455.1 Verrucomicrobiota bacterium | reverse complement strand
GTCGGGACAAGTGGGGTGTCGGCTTTTTTCACTACTCGGTGAGCGGTGCCTTGAAGCGGTCACTGGCTCCCGCCGTCGCCATTGATGACGAACAAGGCGTGGAAATTTTTTACAACGCCGCGCTCACGCCGTGGTTCAATCTGGGAGTGGACGTGCAAATCATTGACCCTGCGCTTAACCAAAACGACACAGCGGTGTTTGCCGGACTCCGCGCCGTCATCAAATTTTAATGCGATAAGAAAAATGGAAATCAACCTCATGAAACCAAACACCATGCTCAAATACACTCTCAGCGCCCTGTGCGGGCTGCTGCTCGTCACCGGCTGTGATCAAAAGCCGGCGACAACCACCGAAGCCAAACCCTCCGGCGGCGAGGTCGCCGAGACCATCTACACGGGCGGCATATCATCACAATCAACGACGCCGCGCCGTCCGCCGAGGCTCTCGCGGTGAAGGACGGGAAGATTCTCGCCGTCGGCGCGAAGGCCGATGTTTTGAAAACAAAAGGCGACGCGACGAAGATCGTGGACCTCGGCGACAGGACGCTCATTCCCGGCTTTGTGGACGGGCATAGTCATTTTGGCGGAGTTGGAGTTCAGACCGTTTCGGCAAATTTGCTGTCGCCGCCCGACGGGCCGGTGAAAAACATCGCGGAGGTGCAGCAGGCCTTGCGCGATTTCATGGCGACTTCGCCAATGGTGAAGACACACGGCATCGTGTTCGGCATGAACTACGACGATTCCCAGCTCGCCGAGCACCGCCATCCGACGCGGCAGGATTTGGACGCGGTCTCGACCGAACTGCCCATCGTCGTCGTGCATCAGTCCGGCCATTTCGGCGCCCTCAACAGCAAGGCGCTGGAGAAGGCCGGCATCACCGCGGAGAGCGTGAATCCTTCCGGCGGCATCATCCGTCGGGAGGCGGATGGCAAGACGCCGGATGGCGTGTTCGAGGAAAACGCATGGCTGAACGTCCTCTTCAAACTGGTGCCTCCATTCACGCCGGAGGAAGTCGCTGCCCAACTCCAGGCGAGCCAGGACATTTACATCGCCAACGGGTTCACCACCGTGCAGGACGGCAAAACCATGCCCGGGCAAGTGACCACTTTTGCCGCGCTGGGCGACGCGGGGAAACTGAAGGTGGACATCGTGGCCTATCCCGACCTCGCATCCGGCGAGATGCCGTTCATGCACGGGCCGCTGATGTCGCGCACTTACAAAAATCGTTTTCGTCTCGGCGGCATCAAACTGACGCTCGACGGTTCGCCGCAGGGCAAGACCACCTGGCTCACCGTGCCGTATGTCAAAGTGCCGGCCGGCGCGAAGCCCGACTACAAAGGTTATCCCGCCTTCACCGACGAGGAACTGAACAAGTGGATCATGATCGCTTATAAGAACAACTGGCAGGTGTTCGCCCATTGCGGCGGCGACGCGGCGCTTGATCAGCTCATCAAAACGGTGCGCGCCGCGCAGGCCGCGCATCCCGGCGACGACCGCCGCACGACCATCATCCACGGCCATTTCATTCGCCCCGATCAGATGCCGGCCATCAAGGAGCTGGGGCTATTCCCGGCGGAGTTTCCGCTGCACACGTTCAACTGGGGCGACTGGCACCGCGAATCCGTCGTCGGCCCGGAACGCGCCGAGAACATTTCGCCCACCGGCTGGTTCCTCGAGAACGGGATGAAGTTCAGCATCCATTCCGATGCGCCGGTGATCTTTCCCGACTCCATGCAACTGCTCGCCACCGCCGTGAACCGCACCACGCGCACCGGCCACATCCTCGGCCCCCAGCACCGCCTCACCCCGCTCGTCGCCCTCAAGGCCATGACCCTCTGGCCCGCGTATCAGCACTTTGAGGAAAAGACCAAAGGCTCGCTCGAAACCGGCAAACTCGCCGACCTCGTCATCCTGGACAAAAACCCGCTCACTGTGGAGCCGATGACGATCAAGGACATCAAGGTCGTCGAGACGATCAAAGAAGGGAAGACCATCTACACCGCACCTGCCCGTTGACTGTGGCCTGGCGGCTGATGTCACTTGGGGAAATGCGGTCTGTCGAGCCATCTCATCGGTTGCGGAGCCCCGCACGGTAAGGCACGCTTACGGGCATGACGACACTTGTTGAAATCGAATCGGTGGTGGCCGCCATGCCCTTGCGGGAGCAGCGCAAGCTATTGAAGCGACTCGCGGCAAAGTTGGAACCAAATCCTCCCGGGAAGCCAAGCCTGCATGACCTTATGAAGGATGGCTGCGGCATCGTGGATTCCGGCATTCCGGATTTGGCGACAAACAGGAAACACATGGAGGGCTTTGGCCGATGGCGGACGAAGTGATCCTTGATACCGGGCCGCTCGTCGCCTACCTGGACAAGCGCCAGGAATACCATGCGTGGGCGAAGCGGGAATTCGCCAATCTGTCGGGCCACGTTGTCTCGCGCGAGGCAGTCATCACAGAGGCGTGTTTTCTCGTGGCGGATCATGAGCCGGCGCTGGCAAAGATCGCCGATTATCTGCGGCGCGGCATCATCCGGCTCGATTTCAGCCTGGCTGCGAACCACGCCCGCGTCTTCGACTTGATGCGCAAGTATGCGGACACGCCGATGTCGTTCGCCGATACCTGCCTCGTTTGCATGGCGAACGAGCGTGCCCGCTCACGGGTCTTTACGCTGGATTCGGATTTCACCATCTACCGGCTGGACAATGGCAAAGCCGTTCCGCGCATCGCACCTGGATAGTCACGCACTGGGCACCGGACTTCGACTCTGCAAGGCCGCGCAGCCAAAGAAGGCGCGAAGGCATGGGTGGACCCCGAAGGCTACGCGAAGTACGACGCCGATCAGCGCGCGAAGTTCGAGGCCGTCGTCAAAGCGGAGGCAGAGGCGGCGGAGAAGGAGAAGCAGGAAACGATTGGGCGCGCCATGAGCCGCACCGCTTTCAATTGCGGCGATTGCGCCACAACTAATCCCGTCGAATACCACGGGTTGGCACCCTCAGCGTCGCACTCGCATGAAAAAGCCCAAATCCAGCACCCTCGAAGTTCAGGGCACCGCCCCACTGAGGACTACTTCTCCAACAAGCCCTACTGGCTTGTCCAACTCTGGCAGCAAGGCCGCGTGATCATCGTGCCGAAATACTTGAAGGACTGCACGTTGGCAGACTTGACCCTGTATTTCGACTCTCAATCAGCATGAAATCCACTCGCCCTGCCGGCAAAGCATGAACCAAATCCATGAGCACCGAACCGAAGCGCCGCGGAGATAGCCTGCCATTTTATATGAAAACACGCAGGCAAATCACTCCCTTTGAGCAAATCCGCCGGACGAATCCGGCGGGGAACGAGTTTTGGTCCAGCCGCGACTTTGCGCGCGTGCTCGGCTACGCTGATTACCGGAACTTCCAGTCCGTGATCGAGTCCGCCCGGACGGCCTGTTTCAACAGCGGGCAACGGGTGGAGGATCATTTCGTTGACGTCACCGATATGATCGAAATCGGGAAGGGCGGGCAGCGGGCGGTACAGACCGTGATGATGTCGCGCTACGCCTGTTACCTCGTCATTCAGAACGCGGATCCGGCGAAGGAGATCGTGGCGCAGGGGCAGACTTACTTTGCGATCCAGACGCGGCGGCAGGAGTTGAGCGATGAGGAAATGGAGGAGCCGCGGCGGCTGACGATCCGGGGCGAGTTGCGCACGCACAACAGCCAGCTTGCCGATGCTGCGAAGGGTGCCGGAGTGATCGAACCGAAGGACTACGCCATTTTCCAAAACCACGGCTACATGGGCCTCTACGGCGGACTTGGCGCGCAGGACATCCACCGCCGCAAGGGACTCAAGAAAGGCGAGCAAATCCTCGACCACATGGGCAGCACCGAACTGGCGGCAAATCTTTTCCGCGCCACGCAGGCGGAGGACAAGCTGCGCCGCGAAAGGATCACCGGCAAAGACAAAGCCAACCGCGCGCACCGCGAAGTGGGCGCGAAAGTTCGCCAGACGATCAAGGAACTCGGCGGTACCATGCTGGAGAAACTGCCCGCTGCTGAGAGTATCAAGAAGTTGGAGTCGAGGGCCAAAAAGGCGCTGAAGAAAGGGAGTCCATGATCAAGGACATCAACGTCGTGGAGACGATTAAGGAAGGGAAGACGATAACTTCGCATCGCTGGACACCAAATTCGAGGAGCCGAAGGAATAACCCGCAATTTTTCGAACCGTGTAAACCGCATCCGCACTCCTCACGGCAAACTACCGCCCGTCGGCAAGACGGTGGACGCGCAGAAGGCCACGTTCGCGAACTCCATCGGCGCAGCGGAACTCTCCAAAGTCTGGACCGATCCCGATTTCAACCCGTCGCTCCGCGCGCTACGGCGTGAAAGCACCCGCCGGTGTGCAGGTTTCCATTCAGGAACGCGCATGGACTTCGCCCATCTGGTTCACGCCAGGGAAGTGATTTAACAACAGGATCGAGGAGGAGCTTCACGCGGCGGCATTGAAGAGCTTGCGTTCGCGGTCGGCGGCAAACGCCAGACATGCCTTGATGTCCTCGCGGGTCAGTTCGGAGAAGCCTCCGTTTCCTCTGTTGGCTTCTGTTAATAAATGTATCTCCTGCGCGGTGCCTGTCAGGCATCCATCCGGAGGTTGAACTGAACCAACGAACCGGACCACATACCATGAAACGAACCACACAAACTATCCTCGCGCTTGCCTGCTGCGGTTTGACACCCGGCGCATGGGCGGATCAGATTCCCACAAAGGAGGGAGTCGCGCCGATTGGCAAAACTGAATTCTCGCCCTATGCCGGGCGCAATTTTCCGACGCGCGTCCTGTGGGGCGACACTCACCTGCACACTGCGATCTCGGTGGATGCGGGCACCATGTGCCGGGTCGGGCAGGAGGACGCCTACCGTTTCGCGCGCGGCGAGGAAATCAACACCACGCACGGACTCCGCGCGAAGCTTTCGCGACCGCTCGACTTCCTCGTGATTTCCGATCACGCCGAGATGTATGGGTTGATGCCGCAGTTGCTCAGCGGCGATCCCGAAATCCTCGCGACGGAGAAAGGGAGGAAGTGGTATGACGAATTGAAGAGCGGCGACAACGACCGGGTCTTCGCCACGGCCATGGAGATCGTGGCTTCGCTGTCCGGCAAGGTGGCGCCCATCAAGAGCGACAAGGCCGTGCGCAACGCATGGCAGGCCTACACCGCCCTCGCTGACAAATACAACGAGCCGGGCCGCTTCACCGCGATCATCGGATTCGAATACACGACCATGGGCGGCAACAATCTGCACCGCAACGTGCTCTTCCGCGGCAATGCCAGCGTGGCGAATCGCACGGTGCCCTTCTCCCAGTTCGACAGTCAGAATCCGGAGAAACTGTGGGACTATCTCGCCGCCTTTGAGAAGGAGACCGGCGGCGAGGTGCTCGCGATCCCGCACAACGGAAACCTGAGCAACGGCCGGATGTTCGCGGTGGAGACCTTCGACGGCAAGCCGCTCACCAAGGAGTGGGCCGCGATGCGGGCGCGCTTCGAGCCGATTATCGAAGCCACTCAGATCAAGGGCGACAGCGAAGCGCATCCCATGCTCTCGCCGAACGACGAGTTCGCCGACTATGAGAAG
>JANNVM010000589.1:0-1804 GCA_031414455.1 Verrucomicrobiota bacterium | reverse complement strand
TCCGTCGTCGTGGCGGAGGTGAATATCTGCGCACCGGGCTTGATCGCGCCGCCAATGAGGCGCGGGTCGCTTCCATCCGCAGTGTAGTAAATGGTTCCGGAAGGTGCATTGAGATACAACTGCTGCGTGGAGGCGATATAGCCGCCCCACTGGCTCAGGCCGGGTGCGGCAAGCGCGGGATAGAGCCCGTCCGCCTGGAGTTGGGAAATGACGGTGGCATTACGTCCGGGGATGAATCCGAGGAACGCGTTTCGGGCACCCTCCCAGTCGAGTTTGGATTTTGGCGGCTCGATCTTCGCATCTCCCCAGCGGGCGGCTTCGCCGGTGATGGCGCCGCTGACCGTGGCGGCCATTGCCGTGACCCGGGCGGTGCTGGCGGCAGAGGTCAGCGCGCCGTCGTTGAAAAGATGCTTATACACACGGTCGGCCCAGCGCATTTTATACTCCGTGTTCCCCAGCATGTGCTGGTGGAGGTACTGCGGGTTGGCGTAGTTGAAATCCGTCACCGCCGCATTGGTGTACGGACCCGTGCGGTCGCCGCCGAAACACGAGTGCTCCATGTCATGCGCGAAATGGAGGAAGCCCGCACTGCTGTCGCGTTTGCGATAGGCAAACCAGTTGTTCACGCGATCCGCACCGCCCGTGAGCGGCGCATCGCTGCTGCCGGCCCAGAAGACGATCAGCATATAGTCTATCTGATTGTCTGCATCAAGCAGCCGCGGCCACGCGGGATTGTTCAGCGGCGTCACGCCGTCCGGCGCAAGCCCCTGAACCTGGAAATAGCGGGCATTCGACGGGTCGGTGCGCATGGCCATGGCCTGATTCCAGAGACTCTGCCACGCGGTGATGGTGCCGTTGTTCAACTCCGTGTTGTAGCCGCCGCCGTTGCCGGCGGATTTAACGACATCGTAGTCGTCTTTGCTGCCGCCAAAATAGGATTCTCCGTGCCCGGCCTCGGGTCGTTCATCGGTCCCGAAGAGCCCCCAGTACTGCCCGTTCAGATAGAGGTGAAAATAGCGTCCGCGGGCATACGGCTGTCCCATCGCGCCCTGCGTCGCGCGCGTAAACTCCTCACGCAGGAAGGTGTTGTTCGCACCATCGCCGTGCAGAGACCATGAATAGTTTTGCGAGGTGCGCAGATCTATGGCATCGAACTCACTCGTGCCCTCGTCGCCGTGGACCGGATAGTTCAATTTCGGCGCGCCATAGTCCTGACGGAACATGAGGTGGAACGAGTGTTTCGGATTTCCCGTCTGGCGGCTGTATCCTCCCCGGATGCGCACGCCGGCATTGATCTGAAACCCAGGACCGTTAGTGCCGTCGTTGAGCAGTTCAAACGAGCACGGTCTTTCCCATGCGAAGCCGCGTCCGCCGGGATTGGAATAAATGCCCGTGCCCGCGCTGGTGAGGGCGGTCTGGTCCATGACGATGCTGAAAGAAGGAATGGCCATGAGCGCACTCTTCGTCTGCGTTACGCCGCCGATGGCCGTGTTCGCCGAATCCACGACGGCCGGGTCCATGCCGTAATCATAGACCTGCCCGTTCACCGCCGCCGCGGGCCAGCCACGGGCGCTGTGCCGGTGGGCGACTGCCGGATCACGTCATCGAGAAAAATGTAACTGTGAGTGTCCACATTTGTCGCATCCCAGCCGGCCTTGAAGGCGGCGGCGCGCAGCATGGTGGTGGTGCTGATGGTGAGCGGCGCGGAATAGGCGGTACCGGTGGCGGCCGTGGGCGGTGTGCCGTTGGTGGTATAGCGAATTTCCGCGCCGGGTGTGGCCGTGGTGATTTCCACCTGGATCGG
>JANNVM010000588.1:0-7466 GCA_031414455.1 Verrucomicrobiota bacterium | reverse complement strand
AGGAACCGGTTTCCTTAAAGTCGTTGTGAATGAGTCCGTCTGGCAGATGGCCGGTGACCTCGAACGAGGAAATCGTGGACATGGGCGCGTTCACGACCTGGAACGCGAAATTCAGATTGGTGCCGCCGGTGACAGTGACGGTGGAAGCACCCGGTGACGGCAGCACCTGGGAGATGGACGTGGCGCGGGAGACGGAATTGAACGCACCGAGTCCGGCGACGGTCAGCACGGTCCATGTCACGGCATCACTGAATCCCGATGTGGAGATGACCCGGGATTCCGGAAGAAGCTTCATCAGCGGCGAACGCTGGAGGAGCATCATCAGGGAGCCGATGCGTGCGGGAACGCCGCGGTGATGCAGGTAGGCGGCGAGACGGAGGGGGATCCGGGGAGTCATGCCGGAAGAATAGCCGGACGGGAAGGGAACGGAAAGTGTTTTCAGTTACATCCGCAGCCGCCGCCGCCGACTCCGCCGCCGCCGGAACTGGCTTCACGGGAGAAATAGGCGTGCTCGGTCATGGCTTTTTGCAGCGGGTCGCCGGTATCTGACATGACGGCCAGGGCGAGGTGCCCGCGTTCGAATTGTTTCACGCGGCAGAGTTTCTCGGAACAACTGCAGAAGAGCAGGGCGGGGAGGAGGATGAGTGATTTCATTGGGAGGATTCAGTGATCAGTGATCAGTGGTCGGTGGGTTGCGTTATGCGGCTTTTACTTCCCAGCGGACGAAGTTCCGGGTCGTATGTATGCCGTTCTCCGCCTGGATGCAGGCTTCCACATGCTGACCGCGGGAGGCAAAATCGAGACCGTCGCGGGTGCCGAGCACGCAGATGGCGGTGCTATAGACGCCGGCTTCCATGCAGCTTTGGGCGACGACGTTGACGCCGCGGATGCCGTTGTTCACCGGCCAGCCGGTGCGCGGATCAAGAATGTGTCCGTAGCGGATGCCGTTGTGGATGAAACACCGTGCGTAGTCGCCGCTCGCCGAGACTGCGCGATCCGAAAGCGCGAGCCCGCCGCGGCAGGTGCCGGGGTGGCGGGCGTCTTCGATGCCGACATGCCAGAAGGGATGGACGCCATTGCCGCCAAGCGCGTAAATGTCATGGCCGAGATCAACGAGCGCGTCTTTGATGCCGCGAGAGTGTGCGAGCCGGGCGAGCCGGTCCACGGCGAACTCCTTGCCGAACCCGCCAAAGTCCAGGCCCATGCCGGCGTGCGGCAGGAAGACTTCACCCGGCCTGCGCTGCACCTTGCGCCAGCCTGTCAGGGCGAGCGCGGCGTTCACTTCGTCCGTCGCGGGCAGCGCGGCGTGAACCTTTTTCCAGTCCCACACGCGCAGCAGCGGGAGCATCGTGGCGTCGAGAATGCCGTCAGTGAGATTGTAGAGGCCCTCCGCGAGGTCGAGCATACGTTCCATTTCAGCATCTGTCCGGACCCACTCGCGGCCGGCGGCGGCGTTGATACGCGACACCAGCGACGACTCGCGGAAGCGCGAGAACTTTGCTTCAAAATCACCCAGCCATCCGAGCGCCTCCGCGGCGAATGACAGCGCCGCCCGGTCATCGCGCAGGCGGAACTGGATCAGACAGTTCGTCCCCAGAGCACGGAACTCCACCCGGCGCACGCCATGGGCGTCGGGCGGGAGATCGCTGGGGCCGGCCGGATTCATGGGCGTTTAGAATTGAGCGGTCAGACCGAAGGTCCACATGTCGGCGTCAACGTAAGACTGCGACGGCGAACTGTCGGAGCCTCCGTTGCCTGACATTTCATAGCGTTCGTAGGCGGCGCTGGCGGAGAGGGTTTCGTTAATGCGCCAGCGCAGCTTGAGACCGCCGCTTACGGCATCGAAATTCGAGAGCCGGTAGTCGGCGGAGTAGTTAGGTGAAGAACCGTCGGGATCATTCGATGGAGTCTCCACCGGCACGTCGTCGAGCGTGTTCACAAAAAAGTCGGCCGCGCTCTGGTGATAATAGCGGAAGAACGGGGTAACCTCGACGCGCTTCCCGACAGCCTGACGCCACTCCAGTTGCACGGTGTGGGAACTGACGCCGAAATCGTCATGGGAAAACCGGTAGGTGGCATCGGCGGCACCCTGCACCTTATCGAAGTAATGCCGTCCGCCGAATTGCAGCACCTGGCGAAAGCGCGTGTCCGGGCGGTTTTCCAGATACAGGTTGACCACGGGAAGCTGGATGGTGCCGCCTTCGCCGTCGGGCAGTTCGACGATGTCCGTACGCTGCACCGCCTTGTAGGGATCGTTGAGGTAGCCGTCGCTGTAACCTACGGTGAGGGCTGCGGAGACGAGAGTGTTTTTGTCGAGGATCTGGTTCACTCCGGCGAAAAAATCGTAGCTTTTTTTATCCCGGATTCCGAGGTTCGGAACCGTGACGTCGTCGTTGAGGTAGTTGATGCCGAAGGTCAGAGTCGTGTTCTTCTCATTGAGTTCCCAGACGTCCTTGAGAGCGAAACCATTGGAAACGTAATCGTCCTCTGTGCTGCGGGAGACCTCCCATTCCACCACATGATCGCCGAACCGCCGGCTGATGGCACCGAGCAGCCCGGTGCGCACGTCGTCGAGTTCCGCCAGAAACGGCTGCACGGTGCCGGGCAGCGCACCGGTGGGAGATGCCCCGCTGATGGCGTCGTTGAGCCACTGAAAACGGAACGAGGTGTCGTCGTCCAGATCAATGCTCCCGCGGATGTAGTGCGACTCGACGCGTATCCGATCCGGTCCCTCGTCGTAATACTGGTAGCCGTAGTCGTATTGCTGGGGCCGCACATCCGCGCGGCCTGCTGCGGGACAAAGGAGCGGCAGGAAGATCAAAGGTCGGTGGGAGGACATGAGCGGAGGTCGGGGAATTTCCGCCGAAAGTTACAGGTGTGGCCGGGGGAATGCCATTAAGAAAATAATTACCATTGGGTGTGATTGGTAACGGGGATGGATAGAAACCGGCGGGGCGGTCCGAACCACTTGCCACACGGCGTCCGCCGTTCCAGAGATGCAGTTCCATGGCACATCAGTTTACCCAGCGCCGCCGCGTCAGCTTTTCCGAGACCGATCTCGCGGGCATCATGCACTTCTCGAATTTCTTCCGCTGGATGGAAGAGCTGGAGCACGCCTTTTACCGTTCGCTCGGGCTGAGTGTGCATCCGCTGGCGCATGGGGTCACGGATACCAGCACCGGCTGGCCGCGACTGAAGGCATCCGCGGAGTACCGGTTGCCGCTTCAGTTTGAGGAGGAAGTGGATGTGGAACTCGTCGTCGCTGAGATGCGGACCAAGGCCATCCGCTACGTCTTCCGCTTCTGGAAAAACCCTGGCGATCCGTCTTCCCGGGCGCTCGCCGCAACCGGCGAACTCGTTGTCGTCGCCGTCTGCGCCGCGCCCGGAACCCGCGTCATGCAATCTTCGCCGATACCAGAGGCCTTTCGCGCCCGTATCGAGCCTGCTCCGGCGGCCGTGATTTCGCCTCCCTCCGCCTGATCCTGACATTCTTTCCCCTATTACCGTGAACCGCAAAATGAACATCAGCACCACCGCCCTTCTCTTCGCCTTCGGCACCGTCCTCTGCTGGGGTGTCTATAGCGTCCTCCTTCACATGGGCAGTGTGGAAATGGGCAAAGGCACCGCCGGCCCGCCCGACCTCACCGGCAACCGCATGAAGGCGTTTCTCCTTGTCGGCGTGGCCTATTTCCTCGTCGCCATCGTCGGACCGGTCATCATCATGAAGATGCGAGGCACGCCGTGGGTCTTTCCGACCGGCGGATGGGCATGGAGTCTCGTGGCCGGAATCGCCGGAGCCGTGGGTGCTTTTTTTCTGCTCATGGCGCTGAGCAGCGGGCGTGACCCGCAGGAAAGCCGCTACATTCTGCCGCTCATCGTGCCAGCCATTGTCTTTGCCGGCGCCCCCATTGTAAATACTCTGGTCTCCACCACCAAGGAGGGCAACTGGGGCTATGTGAACATGAAGTTCATCGCCGGCATTGTCCTTGCGGCGGCAGGCACCGCGATGGTGATGAAGTTTAAACCGACTCCGCCCGTGCAGGCAGCACCGGCCGGGGCTTCTGCCGTTCCAGGCGCTCCGAAAGTCAGTCAGGTCACCGCACCGGCACCGGTGAAGTCCGTCGCTCCTGGCTACGCGGACGTCACCACCCGCAGTTACTACGTTTCCTGAACACGCCATGATGTCCGCCCTGACTCGCCGTCAGTTGCTCGGCCGGCTTTCCTGCGGATTCGGGATGACTGCGTTCGCGGGCCTCAGTGGAGCGCGCACCGCCCTGCCTGCATTTCGTCCGAGGGCGAAGAGTGTCATCTTCTGCTACATGTCCGGGGGTTTCTCGCATGTGGACTCGTTGGATCCCAAGCCGGAGTTGGTGAAACGCGCCGGCCAGCCGATGCCGCTGCCGGTGCAACGCACGCAGTTCAATCAGAACGGCACCATCCAGCCATCGCACTGGGCCTACAAAAAGCGCGGGCAGTGTGGAACGGAAATCAGCGAACTCTTCCCGCACATCGGGGCCTGTGCCGACGACCTCTGCGTCATCCGCAGCATGACCGCAAAATTCAGCGAGCACGCGCAGGGGAATTTTTTCATGCACAGCGGTTTTCCGTTTCTCGGCTATCCGAGCGCCGGCGCATGGACCAGCTACGGACTCGGCGGTGTATCGGAGAATTTGCCAGGCTTTGTCGTGCTGCGCAGCGCGGATTCCGCCATCCCGCACGGTGGCGGCGGACTTTTTGGGAGCGGCTTTCTGCCGGCCGTGCATCAGGCTTCGTTCATCAATGCCGATGCCGGTGAGGCCGTGGCCAACATCAAGCCGCGCGAACCCGGTGGGGCCCAGCGGCAGCGGCTCGATTTTGTCAGCACCATGGACCGGCAGTTTGCCACCCGGACTGCTCCCGGCGATTCCCAGGTGGAATCCGCCATCGCCAATGCCGAAATGGCATGGCGCATGCAGTCCGCCGTCCCGGAACTCTGCGATGTCAGCGGCGAAACCGAAGCCACCAAAAAACTCTACGGTCTCGACAATCCGGACGCTAAAACCGCCGCCTACGCCCGCCAGTGCCTGCTCGCGAGGCGTCTCGTCGAGCGCGGTGTGCGATTTGTTGAACTTACCTGCCTTTCCTACAACATCGGCGGCGGCAACGGCCCCAATCCGTGGGACCAACACGGCGATATCAAGAACGGCCACGGCAAAATGGGCCACCAGGTGGACCAGCCTGTCGCGGGTCTTCTCAAGGACCTCAAAGCCCGCGGCCTGTTGGACGAAACGCTCGTCATCTTCGCCGGCGAATTCGGACGCACTCCCTTCAGTCAGGCTGGCGACGGACGAGACCACAACCCCTACGGTTTCAGCCTCTGGATGGCCGGCGGCGGTGTGCGCGGCGGCATGGTCCATGGTGCGACGGATGAATTCGGCTATCACGCTGCGGAGAACCCCTGCACCGTCTATGACCTGTGGGCCACCGTGCTCCACCAGCTCGGCGTGGACCACGAAGACCTCACCTATCGCTTCAGCGGCCGCGACATCCGGCTCACAGACGTTCACGGGAATGTGCTCAAACCGGTCCTCGCATAGCGACTGCGCTCCTTCGCTGCCTCTCCGGTGACACCGGAAAAGCCGCGTCGCATTTTGTCCACTCCCGGCCTTCTCCACGTTTGTGTTGCCGGTCGCGGCGTCCGCCATGGGTTTTGTTCACTGCCCCAAGAGGGTCGCCGCAGACCAGAATTTTCCTGCCGAAGTATTAAAATAGAATTGACGGTCAGCTGCGGAATTGTCACTCTCCCGCTGAAATTGTCCTGAAGTCATCCTTTTTTCTCAATGCAACCATGAAAGTTACCAAGCCAATCTGCAAATCCTCGCATCGTGTGTGGGGTTCTCTGTTCGCCGTCACCCTGAGCCTCGCGGCTTCGGCCCATGCGGCGGTGATCTCCAGCGTCGTTGAAACCGGGGGAGACAATGATCCGACGGACACCATTGCCGCCCAGTTCACCGGGCAGACTTGGAGTGTTTCGATCGTCAATGAGCCTTTTCCCGGAGCCGCTGTTGGCAGTTCCTATACCGTCGGCACCTTCGGCAGCCTCGCTCCCGCATTTGTTGACCGTGCTCACCGCTATATTGATGATCCCGGCACGGCCCCTGGCTTTCAGCCCCAGCCCATCCCCGCCTATCTCATCGGCAACGAATACATCATGTCCGGCAACGACAACCGGGACAATCCCGGCTACAACCTCTCCGTCAGCCTGATCGGTGCCGCGCGAGCGTTCATGCTGATTGATAACCGCCTCCAGGATGGGGACAATCTCACTCCGCCGACCTTCGGCCCGGCAAACATGCAGTGGATTGTGGACGATGGCTGGCTCGGCACAAATAACGGTCTCAATCGCTTCGCCAACCCGGGGGTGCCGGACGAAGTGCCTATTGATGAAGGAGCTGACGGCACCGTCAACCAGTGGTACTCGGTGTATTACAAGGATTTCGCCGGGGGCACTTTCAATCTGTTCCAGGCGGATAATGCCGGGCGGAATATGTATGGCGTTGTGATTGCACCCGTCCCCGAGCCGGCCACGGCCACCATCACCGGCCTTGGCATTGCCGGGCTTCTCCTGCGCCGCCGCAGGAAATAGTTTCGCCCGGAGAAACACGGCTCGCTTTTGAGCTGCGCCCGCCGGGTCAATCCGGCGGGCGTTTGTTTTTCATGACGCGGTGTTCGGCAGGCCCGGGCGAATGGTGCATCGCAATTTACAAACCCGGCAAGTCATTGTAATGGAAAGGGCGAAGCGGCTGGTGAAAACTCCCGCCGCGGTCAACTCTGCAACTCATTGTTCACTATGGAAAACTGGCACCTCTGGATTATCGCGGGCATTCTCCTCATCATCGTAGAGATGATCACCTACACGTTTTTTGCGGCGAGTTTCGGTGTGGCTGCACTGGTGACGGCCTACGTGTCATCGCAGGATGTGGGACTGACGTGGGAACTGACCACGTTTGTCGTTGCCTCCACGGTGTGTGTATTTGCAGTGCGTCCGCTCTTCACTAACTTGATCTACAAGCGCAGTGACAACAGGCCGGTGCTGGTGCAGGCGATGATCGGGCAGGCGGGCACCGTCGTGGATGACATCGAGCCGCAGGGCGGACACGGCCGTGTGAAGACCGGCGGTGAGGAATGGCGGGCGCTGGCGACCGATGCCCGGGGAATTCCCGCCGGCGTGCGAGTGGAGATCGTCTCGGTGCAGGGCTCGACGCTTACGGTGAAGCCGGTGTAGCAGGATAGTCCACGCGCTCAAAGATGCCGCCGCCGAGGAGCTCGTCGCCGTCGTAGAAGGCGCCGATTTGTCCGGGTGCGAGGGCGCGCTGCGGTGTGTCGAACGTAATGGCAACGCGTCCGTCTCCGGCGTCTTCCACCAGCGCAGGCTGTCCCGGACAGCGGTAGCGCGGCTGGACGCTTAGTCTGGCAGGAAAAGCCGG
>JANNVM010000587.1:0-1893 GCA_031414455.1 Verrucomicrobiota bacterium | reverse complement strand
GGGTTGGAACGCGTGCCGCCCCGACTCATACGCCGCGCGGATGCTCGACCAGTCGGACTTTGCCAGGCCCTCCGGTACCTGGTCGGGCGAAGTGAGCTGCTGCGTTCTGCCAGGAAGCGTGCCTGCGTGGAGCGCTGTTGTGCCGAAGAGCAACGCGGAGGCGCAGCTGAGAAACAGAATAATCGTTTTCATAGAGCATGGGATGTTATGAGGCGGACCCGGAACTCCGGCCACGGGAAGGCTAAGCTAAGCGCTGGCATGTTGTTAATCTCTCATGAGTCGGGGATCAAGGATGGAGTTTGCGGCGGCGCAGAAGGCCAAGAGGTCAGTCCACTTGCGAAGCCGTTACCTTGATTTTATCGGACCAGTTCTTGCAGATGACGGCCACGTTCCCGAGGAAGCCCGCGGCACCTTTGAATTTCGATTCCACAGCCGCCAGTTTTTCGAGCGTCGTGGCGTGCTTCAGCGCGCCGACACCGACGAACATCGAGCCGACCTCGAACAGGATTTTCCCGCTGATTTGGCCTTTTTCGAAGATTGATTGAGCGGCCCACAGGCTTTTAACCTCAGCCAGAATCAGTCCGGCGAGCATGAAGTAGTCTTCGTATTCGGCTCCAAGTTTTTGAATAGTGGCATCATCTCCGGCAAGGATCGCGATGAGGAGGTCACCCTGGTCCGTAGCGGTCCGAGCGAAGACCAGCGGAGCGGGCAAAAATGCGCGAAACTAAAACAACTGGCCACACCAGTTATTGAAGAAGTCGTTGACGTTCTGACGGTTCCCCGCTACCTGCCGACATCCGTCCGCCCAATTCAACTTCTCACACACCTATGGCCAAGACCCGCGTATTCAGCAATCCCCGCACTGGTGCGCAGACCGGCGTGTACCATGTCGTTTCCCGTTTCGTGGACCGGCGGAAAGTCTTCGGTGATGACGAGCGGGAGGTATTCCGCGCGATGATGGGGGCGTTCGCGGCGTTCCATCAGGTGGAGATTCTGACGTATTGCCTGATGGGGAATCACTTTCACCTGCTGATCCGGGTGCCGGAGCGTCCGGTCGGGTTTGATGTGCCGCTGGAGCAGGTCATGGAAATGATGGACCGGGCAGTGGGACCGGAGCGGATGAAGGTGCTGCGCAGTCAGTTCCGCGTATGGGAGCGATGCGGCGGAGAAGCCGGGATTGAGCAATGGCGCCAGCGGATGCTGGGGCGGATGTTTTCGCTAAGCGAATTCATGAAGGCGCTCAAGCAGCGGTTCAGTCAATGGTACAACCGCCGGAAGGGCCGCGCCGGCGTGCTTTGGGAGGGGCGCTACAAGAGTGTTATCGTGCAAGACGAAACGAAGGCCCTGCGCACGATGGCAACCTACATTGACCTCAATCCCGTGCGCGCCGGGATCACGGAAGACCCGGCGGACTACCGGTGGAGCGGCTATGCGGAAGCGATGGCCGGAAAGGCGGAGGCGATGGAAGGGATCGCGCTGGTGACCGGGGCGACGCCGGAGCGGGTGCTGGGCCGCGGACTCGGGGAATCGGCTCCCGGGGAGTCGCCCGGACAGCGCAAGCGCCGGCAATTGAAGGCGCTGGTGCATTACCGGCAACTGCTCGGGCTCGCCGGCCGTCCGCGAGTGAAGGAAGATGGCACCGTCATCCGGCGCGGCGTCAGCGGGAAAGTGCAGGAACGGCTTGCGCGGGAGAGTGGCGTGCGACGCGAGCAATTGTTGAAGCGGGTGCGGCATCTTACCGATGGCGTCGTCCTCGGCAGCCGGGAGTTTATCAATGGATGGTTCGAGCAGAATCGCGCCTGGTTTGACGGGAAGAGTGCAGAGGCAAGAAAGTCAGGCGCACGGAGAATAGGCAAAGACTGGGACAAACTTTACAACTTGCGGCAGTTGCGG
>JANNVM010000586.1:0-25650 GCA_031414455.1 Verrucomicrobiota bacterium | reverse complement strand
CCCGAAGTTGTGGAGTTCGATCCAGTCGGAAGCATTGCCGTCCCCGTCAAAGTGGGTGTTATCGTTGCTCGCCATGAACTCGGTAATCATCACCGTGGAGGGAGAGACGATCACTCCCATGCGCAGGATCGCGGTCGAGTCAGGCTCGCCCGGATAGCTGGCAGTGATGGTGTAGTCCGCGGCGGGAGAGGCCGCGACTGGCGTGCCGGTGATCGTGCCGGTCGCGGGATTGAGGACGAGGCCCGCGGGCAGCGCCGGAGAAATCGTGAACTGGCCAGGCACCGCGCCGATCACCCGCGGTTCGTTGGCGGGGATGGTCACGCCGACGAAATAGTTCGCGGGGCTGGTCGCGTAACCTGTCAGGGTCGAATGCGCCAGCACCGAAAGGACGAGCGTCACCGCCTGGTCGGGTGAGGTCGGGAACGACGCGGTGATCGTGTATCCGGTCGCCGGCGAAACCCCGGCCGGTGTGCCGCTGATGCTGCCGGTCTGCGGATTAAACACCAGGCCCGCGGGCAGTTGGGGAGTGATGCTGAACCCGTTCGCCTGGCCATTGATTCCGAGCGGGAGGTTCTCTGTAATCGCGTGCCCGGCCACGTAGAGTGCCGGGTTTGTCGCGTAGCCTTCAAACGCCGGGGTCTGGATCGAGAGCGTCAGATCATCCATGGCCCCGCCGAAGCGTCCGCTGTTGAGCGCGGAGGGGCCGATGCGGAATTTGATATCGCCGCTGCCGTCGCCCGTGTAGGTAGAATTGCCCGGAGCCAGCCTCAGATCGCCCGCGGCCCCGAGGAACGCCCCGGGCTTGTGAGTGAACGAGTGCAGGATGGCGTTGTTGCTGGCGCGAAGGATCTCGATTTTGATCCCGTCCGATGCGGCGGTAGCCTGGGACGGGGCCTCGTAAACGGCTGGCGCGGCGAGGAAGTTCACCGCGTAAGTGGTCCCGGCTTCATTCGAACCTGGAATCGCCGCCTGCTGGGTGATGATGTTATCCTGCCAGATCATCACCGCGAAATTGCGCGGACCAGCCGGTCCCGCGGCTCGCCACAGGTTGGCGTGATCCACGATGTGGACTGCGCCCCCGCCAGCCTTATTCCATCCGGCCAGGTTGCCGGTGTGCGCGAGGTCAAGGCCGGTACCGACCTGGCCGGACGGGTCTGCGTTGAAATTCCCCGCCGGGGCGGTGAAGCTCGCAAACGACTCGCTGTAAATCTGCGCCGTGGCTGGCGAGCCGGGCGTCAGACAGACGACGGCGAAGGAGATCGCCCTGATTAAGTTTCGAATCATACGGTTGGGGCAGTGCGCCAGGCTAATGCAGCATCAAGGCCGCCTCACCTGGTAAAAGAGTCGGGCATTGGTTGGCGCGAGGAACGAATCGGTGAACTGAGTGCTGCTCCCGGTTCCCACCACCTCGTCGTCCAACTGTTCCCACGCTGGCGGATTCGAAGTCGCCCAGACTTCGTAGGTGACGCCGTTGATCGAATTGAAGGAGAAGGTGACCGCACCTGTGGCCGGATTGCGGCTGATGCTGGTGAAGTCCAGCGGGGCGGCGTTCACTGGTGCGATGGAAACGTTGTCGATCGTTCCACCGAACCGTCCGCTGTTAAACGACGAAGGGCCGATGCGCAGCCGGACGTCGCCGGTACCATCGCCGGTGTATTCAAAGCTTCCGCCGGCCAGCGTCGGATAGCCCGCCCACACGCCGGGCAGATGGGTATGGGTCGCGAGCACAGAGTTGTCGGCGCGGAGGATTTCGATGAGGATGCCATCAGCCGAGCCGGTCGCCTGGCTGGGGGCTTGGTAAACGCCGGAGCCCGCTTCGAACGAGACTTTGTAGGGCGCGCCGGATGCATTCGATCCTGCAACAGCGGTAGCCTGCGTGATCACGTTGTCCTGCCAGATCATCACGGCGAAATCCCGCGGGTTGGTGCCGCCGACGAGGTTTGCCCGGTCAACCACGTGAACGGTGCCGCCGCCGGATTTAAGCCAATCAGTCAGGTTGCCGGAGTGAGCGACGACCAGTCCCGATTGAAACTGCCCGCCGTTAAAGTTGCCCGCCGGCGCAGTGAAACTCTCAAAGTCGCCTAAGAAGATCGCGTTCGGATCATTGATCCCTCGGGAAGTCTGTGCTGTGCTGACGCTGGTGCCGCGGGAGGCGGTGAGAGTGTAAACAGTCAGAGCGCCCGGCCCGGGAGTGAGGGTGAACGTGCCGCTGCCGCCGGCGTCCGTGTGCGCCAGGAGATCAATATTGCCCGGCGTGAGCACCAGCGCCGTCACCGGCCGCTGAACCTGCCATGCGAACTGCGCGGCCTCGCCCGCGGCGGCCCGCGGCGGCGTCAGCGTAAACGCCGTGATCTGCGGGGGCGGCAAGGTGACGGTCACTCTTCGCATCGCGCTCAGCACCCCCTTCATGGCGGTGAGGGTGTACTCTGTCGTGCCGTTCGGCCCCGGATTGAGGACGTAGCTGCCGAGGCCCGACCCGTTGGTGAGGGGCAGGACGTTGATGTTGCCAGGCGTGATCGCCAGCGAATCGAAGGGAACCCCTCCGACCTCCCAGTTGAAGGTCACGGCCTCGCCCGCATCAGCGAGCGTTCCGGGATTCGCGGTGAACGAGGCAATGCTCGGGCCGCCCGTGCTCAACTGCGTCACTGTGATGTCCGCCCAGGTGATGTCACCTCCCGCATCCCCCCAGTTGTCGAAGCGAAAATGCAGTTTGTCTCCGGCCTGTACGGCGAGGTTGTCAAAAGCCCCGGTGGCGCCCTCGGGGTTGCCAAGGGCGCGCAGTTGGGTGTTGGTGGCCCCGTTCTGGTGGAGCACACCCATGCCGACGCCGTTGACACCGATGGTCATGCGCTTCGCGTAGGCCCAGTCAACGTCAATGGACATATTGCCCGGCGCCTCCCAGGTGATGACGAAGCGTCCGCCACTGCCCCCAAAATCAGGCTTCGGATGGAACAACACTTCACCGGGAGCCCAGGTCACGCTGGCCGACGTCTGGGTCACGCCGGTGTCATTCCTCCCGATTCCCCAGAAGCCCGACGCCTCCGCCTGCATGACCGGGGATGTGGCGAAAGTCGTGCCCCAGATGACATTCGCGGTCCGCTGAACGTTTATCGGCGTGTAGGCCGTGTCGTCGTCACCCGGAGTGACCTCCATTTGGCAGGTCCACGCCCCGTTCGGATTTGAGGCCAGAGAGAAGTCGGTCGCCAGATTCCAGACGGTCTGGGCACTGGCGGAAGCCGCGAGCAGCATGCTCGAGAAGGCTGCGGTGATGGAGGCCAAACAGCGGGTCGGTGACATGGCAGGCCGAGGTTAAAGAGTGAACGACTCTGGATCCGCGCTTTAGCGCCGCTTTCTCCGCGTGAGGAGGCCGAGAACCGGGAGACCGAAAAGGGTGAGCGCAGCCGGCTCCGGGACTTGCGTGAGCGTAAGATTGTCGATGGCACCGCCAAAGCGTCCACTGTTGAAAGCCGAAGGACCAACCCGCAGTCTCACGTCGCCACTGCCGTCTCCCACATAAGAAAAGACGGCCGCAGTAAGATTGATGTTGCCGGCCCATGCCCCTGGCAAATGGGTGTGGGTGGCAAGGACCGAATTGTCGGCCCGGAGCAGGTCAATCGTGAGGCCGTCAGTAACCGATGTCTGCTGGCCGCCCTGTTGATAGACAGCGGGGCTGGCGGAGAAGTTTACTTCATACGTGGTCCCCGACACATTTGATCCAGCGACGGCGAGGGTCAGCGTAATGACATTGTCCTGCCAGATCATGACTGCGAAATCCCTTGGGTCATCAATAACAGGGAAGACATTGGCGATGTCCACGGCATGCACAACACCTCCGCCAGTCCCAGTCCAGCTCGGAAGACTGCCGCTAAAGGCGACCGCCAGCCCCGACTGGAATTGACCACCGTTGAAGTTAGCGCCTGGCGCGGTGAACCCGTTGAAGTTTTCGGTGAGCAGGACCGCCGCGCCCGATTGTTGGGCCATGCAGGCGAGGAATGCACAGGCGACGAGGGAGAGTGGATGTGTGTTTGCTGTTCTCATTGTTGGTTGGGTTGGTGTGTTGATTTGCGGACTGGCCATTAGGGCGTGATTTATGTCTGATAATCAGATTTTTTCACCGTCTACCAGTTTGGTTGGCTACCGTCAATAAAATAGTTCCCGCAAGAAAAAAATCCCCGGGTTGGCCCTCGCCCTGATTCAGGATTGTATTCGGAGCGTTACATCGGGTGTTATGCCGTCCAAATTGTTCGGGATTTGATAATCAGTTGGACTGACTGTTTCGCTGCGGTCTCTCCTGCGGCACCGCCATCTGCTGCGAATCCTAAGGGACGGAGGAAGTTTTCGAGAAGGAACTGGAGACGGCGCTCTCCCGCCAGCGCGGGCCGGTGTGGAATAAACAAGGGAATGAATTTGTCCGCCGCTTCACATTCCAGGTTTAGCCTGGCGCAACAGAGTTCAGTTTTCAGTGGGGGACACGAATGACCTCCTGAACCCTCAAAAATGCGGCGGCATTTTGAGGTCCCGAAATCAATCCGTGTTTACCTTGCCCATCCGTGGTTTTCGCAGGTGGTGCCATGCCGGGGGAACCGGGAAAGTTATTCCCACAGAGTCTTGCAAACGGTTCACGCCTCCGCCACCGTGCGGGCATGAGTCACACAGTGGAAATATCCGGCAATGCAGTGATCGCCACCGTCCCGGGGGCGCTGGATGGCGAGGCGGCCCGCGGGTTGTCTGCCGCGCTGCGCGAGAAGTCATTCCCCGGAGCGGTCGTCATTTTGGAAATGTCGGGCGTAACATCGGTGGATGTGGAGGGCATCACGCAACTCGTCACACTGAAGCGGCGGGCGGAGCGGGAGCAGGGCCGGCTGGTGCTGGCAGAACCGTCTTATGAAGTGATGGAGGCGCTGCGCTCCAACGGGCTGGACCGGGATTTTGAAACCGCGCCGACGCGCGATGCGGCGCTGGCGGCCGCCGGCGGTCCGGCCGCTCATGCCGCACCACCGCCACCGATGCCAGGGGAGCCGGAGCCGTTTTATTCGCCGCCGCCGCCGGTCAGGGTGCCGGAGGAACCGGTGCGCCGACGCGAGGCGGATGACGGCGAGTCCAACGAGTGGGTGAAGCCTTCGGGCGGTGCCGCGAAGCCGGAACGCGCGGCCCCGCCGCCAGTGGCGACCGCTCCGCCGGTGGTGCCGGGCCTTCCAAAGAAAAAGAAGAAGAGTGCGCTGCCTTTTCTCCTCGTCGCCCTGCTGCTGCTCGGCGGCGGTGGTGCCGCGGCGTGGTTCTTCCTCAAGAAAAAGCCGGAGGTGCTGGCGCAGGAGGGCGAGTGGACGCGGGTGGAGGGCACGGACACGGAGTTCGAGGTCAAATTCCGCAATGCCTTCGCGCTGGTGCTCAAGACGGACAATCTGCCGGAGGGACTGTATCTCG
Source organism: Verrucomicrobiota bacterium (assembly GCA_031414455.1). GTDB lineage: Bacteria > Verrucomicrobiota > Verrucomicrobiia > Verrucomicrobiales > V1-33 > V1-33. The sequence goes on along the minus strand of JANNVM010000586.1, from coordinate 20,226 downwards.
ACACCACGACGAAGGACTATGCCGACGGTCTGAAGAGTCAGACGATCAAAGGCGACACGCGCGTAACCGGTGAACATACGTTCACTGCCACAGCCAAACCCGCGGGTGACGGCGCGGAGTCGCCGCCGGTGAATTTCAAATTCAAGATCACCGCCGAGGAAGTGCGAGACACGAGCGGCGGGAAGTTGCGGGAACTCAAGATCAAGGAGCCGCTGGCCGCCGGTGTCCAGCCGCTCGCGCGGGGTTGCGTGAAAGCGACCGCCGAAGGCCTCGACGGCACCGGCCTCACGGTAAAGACCGACGCCGCCAAACGCGTGGCCCATCTGGAAGGCACGCCGGAGAAGGACGGCGACATCAAGTTCACCGTGAAGGCCGAGAACGCCGACGGTCAGGCGCAGACGTTTACTTATAATATAACGGTGAAGCCGGTGCCGAAGCCGGTCGCAGTAGTGCCGGACCCGGTGATTCCGAAGACGCCGCCTGATCCTGACACGCCGCCGAAAGTGAAACCGGAGACGACTCCCAAACCACCCCCGCCCCCTCCCCCGCCCCCGCCGCCGATCCTCTCCCTCGAGCCGGCCATGCTGAAGATGCTCAGTGAACGCGTGGAAAAGTCGCGTTTTCCGGAGAGTGAAAAGAATCAAATGCGGGCCGCGGTGAACCAGGTGGAGGGCGCGAAACGTCTGGCGACAATTAAATTCAAACACGGCGAGCGCGCCATTTCCCCGGAGGCGAAAGCCGACCTTGAGCAGACCCTGGCCGCCGCGACGGAACTCGCGAAGAAGGAAAACCGCGACCGGATGGACTTTGTGGTGATCGGTTATGCCTCCCGCCGCGGCGGCACGCTGGCGCAGAACATTGCCATCAGCAAAGCCCGCGCGGCGTCGGTGGAATCCGTGCTGAAGAGCGGGGAACTGGCGATCCAGCCGAAATTCACCGGCGACTACGGCGCGACCGATGTCCTGGGGGCCAGCGAAGACGAAAACCGCGTCGTGGAAATCTATGCCGTCGTCGTTAAAGAGGAGACGCGCGACACGCTGAAAAAACTCATTGAGGACATGAAGCGCATCTCGGGTTCGCGCTGAACTAACAACTGCGCATCATGGCCATCAGCGAAAAGATCAATCCCGTGGAATGGGCCGAGCGCACTGCGCAGCGGCTGCGCTGGGCGCAGGCGAACACGGCGGACCTCGCGCCCTCCGCGCAGCACGCGCACCTCGCCGGCGAAATGGAGCACCTCGCGGCGGAGTTGCCCGCCAACGGCCGCCGCGAAGCCCTGCGCGAACTGCTGGCGCGTTTTCCCGGGCTCGAGCGCGCGACGTCGGACATCCCGAGCATGGATCCGTCCATGACGATGGGCATGCCGTTCATGCTGCCGCCGTCGTCGCCCGATGACCTCGCTCAACAACTGGCCGATGCATGGGGCAAGCTCGACGGTGAGCAAAAGTCGCGCATCGAAGCCACGTTGACTGCTGCGGGCATCGTGAAGAAGCCGGTCGAGCGCCCGTCGCGACTTGCCGGCGGTCTCGTCGGTATGGACCAGGGTCGCGAACAGATGGCGGTGCTCAAGATTGAAGTCCTGAAGGCCCGTCTCGAAATTGACGATGTGGACTCCGTCCGCCCGCTCGATCTTTACTGGGTTTTCAGCCTCATGGATGTGCTGCTCCAGCACACCGAGCAGATGGACCGTCTCGTTTCCACCATCTGGCCCATTTGGAAAAAGCTCGCGCCGGCCTCACGGATTCAGGTGCCGTCCGGCCGCAGTATTCTTCTTCAGGCCGCGCGGGAATTCCTCACCGGCGTGGACCGCGAGAGTCTCGACAAGCAGCTCTCTTCGCACGAATCCGCCGTCCGCCTCATGGTTGCCATCGTGAGTGCCATCGGTGCCGGCGGCCGGAACTTCGCCAGCCAGCTCAGCCACACCCAGGCCCCGGAAACCATCATGCGCGACGCCCGCAACGCCAAGCTCCGCGGCAACGCCGCCGAAGCCGCATGGGCACGCTACGAACAACTCAGCAACGACCTCACCCCTGCCGCTCTGGAGCAGTTATTGCGCGATGCCATCGCGCACGCGGCGGAAGAACTTTTCAGGAGTAAACCGTCATGGTAACGAACTTCCATCAGACAGGGCCGCAGGCCCGCAGGCACCGGGCAGGGCGGGCTTCCCGCCTGCCGTTTTCGGCTTCCAGCCGAAAACTTAAAGGCACCCGGCGAAGCCGCACATTTTCCGTGTTCACGCATGATGCCCGCCCCCCAATAGAATGCGGCTGCGCCGGCAGGTTTTATGTTGCCGGCAGGATGCCGGCAACGGCAGGCTGGAAGCCCGCCCTGCCCGTTGGCGGCTGCGCCGCACTTTCCCTCCCTAACACCACCATTCCATGATCCACTGGCACGAAGGCCTCTTTCTCCAGCCGCAGCATCTGCAAACGCTGCAGCGCGGTGTTTATAAAGCCATCTTTGGCGAGCGCCGCTTTTCCATGACGTATCCCTACGGCGTCATCGAGGCGCGGCTCGCGGTGGATGATTTGGAGGATCACCGGATCCGCTTTGACCGCCTGCACGTTGCGCTGCCGGGCGGCGGGATCTTTCGTTATCCGGAGGATGCGGAACTGCCGAGCCTCGACATCAAAGCAGCGTTTCGCGAGCGCGGCGAGGACTTCATGATCTATCTCGCGGTACCCGTATGGCTGGATGAACGGCCCAACACCATCGACTTCGGCGCGGCCACGCCGGGGCAGCGGCAGAAGATCATCTATCAGGTCGCCGAGGCGGAGGTCTGCGATGAGAACACCGGGCGCAACAAGCAGCCGATGCAGGTGCGCCGGCTCAACGGGATGCTGATGTTTGAAGACGAGGATTTTTCCGACTGCGAATACATCCCGCTGCTGCGGGTAATGCGTCAGGTGTCCGACGGCGCGGCCGGCCTGCCTCGGATGAATCCGCGCTACGTGCCGCCCACCGTGCTCATGCGCGGCGCGCCGCCACTCATGCAACTCGTGCGCGACCTCACCAGTCAGGTCGCGGCGACACGCGATCAACTCGCCGCGCATCTCGCCAACACACCGCTGGATCTGCGCAGTCTCCAGGGGATGCAGTTCGAACAGCTCGCGCGGCTCCGCTGTTTGCATCGCTCCACCGGCCAGCTCGTCAGTCTCATTGACACCGCCGAGGGCCGCGTGCCGCCGTTTGAGGTCTATCTGGAATTGCGTTCGCTGCTCAACGAACTGGAATCACTCTATCCATCGCGCGCCGAGTGGACCTGCTCAGCCTACGATCACGACAATCCATGGCCGCCATTCCAGGAGTTGGATACGAAGATCCGCAGTTACCTCGGCGGCGTGGTTAAGCCGCGTTACCGCAAGGTCGAGTTCCGTTTCGCCGACGGCTATTTCAGCGGCGACGTTTCCGCTGACTTCTTCACGGATGCGACGGGCTTTTTCCTCTCCGTCGAGACGCCCGCGGATCCGGCGCAACTCGTCAGACTCATGGAGGACAGCGACCACTTCAAACTCATGCCCGCCAGCTTTGGGCCGCGCGCGATCCGCGGTCTTTCGCTCAAGGAGGAGCGGCATCCACCGTTCGAACTGCCGGTAAAAGCGCGGACGTATTATTATCGCGTAAACATTGACGGCAGCCGCCGCATTTGGGAACAATTCGTCAAAGAGCCGCAGGCGATCATCCATTTTGAATCGCCGGACCGGAACAAATTTCAATTCGTCCTCTACGCCACCGTACCCGCCCCGCTGGGCTGAATCTCATGAATGCCCTTCACCTCTACGAGCCCCTGCTGCTCTACGTCTGCAAGGTGAACCGCCTTGTCAGGAACGGCGTGCCGCTCTCGTTCGGTCAGGTGCGCGGCGAAGTCCTCGGCCTGCTCGGTGATACCGACGCGAAGGCGGAGGACGATGCCATTCTCCGCGACTATCACCGCGCACTGCGGGCCCCGGTCACCTACTTCATTGACGATCTTTTTGCGCAGGGCCGCTACAGCTTCGCCAGCCGCTGGCATGAAAACCGGCTCGGTTATGTGAAAGACGGACTCGCCGGTGATGAAGCGTTCTTCGACTACCTCGATGAAGCCATTCGCAAGCCGCCGTCGGAGGCGCTGTCGGAACAACTGCTCGTGTATTACACCTGCCTCGGACTTGGTTTTGAAGGATTCTACTTCAATCAGCCCGACCGCCTGCGCCAGTATATGAAGGCGCTGGAGCCGGCCATCCGCCACTACCTTGTGGACGACGGGGTGCCGCGTCTCGTGCCGCAGGCCTACGAACACACCGACCAGCGCGACTTCAACAGACCGCCGAAACTGAGGAAAGCGCTGCTGCTCGCCGGCATCCTCTGCCTGCTGCTCGCCGGCATTCCGCTTTTCTGTTATCTGGCGAGGCAAATCCTCGACAATGAAGATCCGGCGCTGCGTCAGATCTACGAATCCCATCAGGGCGCGCGTCCCGCCCCCAAATAACTACCCATCATGGCCCGCATTCCCAAGCCCAATATCCGCGCGCCGGAGATGGAGAAATTCCATACGCATCACGCCACCAGCGCCATGTGGTATGCCCTGCCGGGGCCAGCGACGACGATGTATTCGCTGCTCGTCGGCGGTTCCGTCACGGGCCTCGCCTATTATTTAGGCGACAGTCTCGGCGACGGGAAGGGGATGTTCTGGATGTATGCGGCCATGGCCGTGATGACCGTCATCGGCATCATCCTGATGGTGTTCCGCTCGAAGAGGATCAAAAAGTCCGCGAAGACCGCCGAGTCGTTTGAAGAGGCGGTCAAGGGCAGTGCCGCGGGCTGGGATGCCGGCGGTGATCCCGCGGAAATCGCGCGGCTCGACAACCTCCGGAAGCAGTTTCAAAAAGGCATTGATGCCTTCAAGGAATACGGAAAGGACTTCTACTCGCTGCCGTGGTACGTGATGGTCGGCGAACCCGGAAGCGGCAAGACCGAGGCGATTCGCCACAGCGATCTTCGCTTTCCCGAGACCCTGCAGGACATGCTCCAGGGGACCGGCGGCACTTACAGCATGGACTGGTGGTTCACAAACCAGGCCGTGCTGCTCGACACTGCCGGCGCGATGCTGATGAATCCGGAAGCGACGCAGCGCTTCGAGGAATTCCTCAAACTCCTCCGCAGTTATCGTCCGGACTGTCCGGTCAACGGCATCATCCTCGCCATTCCCGTGGACAGCCTCCTGGCCGACAATGCGGCGAAGCTGGAGGAGAAAGCGAAACGCATCGCACAGCAGTTCACCATTATTCAGAAGGCGCTCGACGTCAGGTTTCCCATCTATCTGATGGTCACGAAAAGCGACCGCCTGCCAGGATTCCGGGAGTTCACCGACGCGCCGGGACAGCAGACGTTCGACCGCGAGATGCTCGGATGGTCGAATCCCGCGGACCTTGATGCGCCATTCGATCCCGCCTACATCGCCGGTGCGCTGGGGACGATTGCGGAGCGGTTGGACGGACGGCGGCTTGCCCTGCTGGCCGATCCCATTCCGCGTCAGGCGGGCATCCGCCGCGTGGATGAGGTGGACAGTCTGTTCGGTTTTCCGGAAACGATCCGGTCACTCCAGCCGCGGCTGCAGCGCTATTTGGAGGTTATCTTCCAAACGGGAACGTGGGCGACCCTGCCGCCATTCTTCCGCGGCGTCTATTTCACCTCCGCCATGAACGAAGGCGCGGCGCTGGACGAGCAACTCGCCTCCGCCCTCGGCATGAGCATCGAAACGCTGCCGGGCGGCGGCATCTTCAATCGCGACAAGTCGGTGTATCTCCGTGATGTCTTCACAGAGAAAATCTTCAGGGAGCGCGGCCTCGTAACGCGGCTCAAGGACATCGGGCGCTCGCTGCGGCGCAAGCTGGTGTGGTTCTATATGACGACGGCGATCCTGCTCACCGCGGTGCTGCTTTTCGCATGGATGGTGAAGCGCAACGTCGAGAAAGAGCTTGAGTTGGAGCGGGAGAACTGGCGGGTGGCCAATGCCACCTGGGGCAACGGAGCGTTTCTGCCCATCGTGACGCGGAAGGAGGGCGCGGACGCCGCAGACGGCACCAAAACGCCCCCGCGCTGGAGCGCAGCATGGCAGGGCGAGAACGCGCGCGTCTGGAAAAAGCTCGGCAGTGAATCGAACAACCTGACGAGGATTGAATTCCTCGACTATCTTGAGCAGCGCACCGCACGCGGTCTGCCGGGCGCCGGCATTTTCCGCATGATGGGGAGCATCCGGGACTTTGAGCGCCGCCGCCGCGTGGCCTCACTGGCGGTATTTGAAGGCAGCGTGCTCAAGCCGCTGCTGGAAGGGGCCCGGGAAAAAATCGTGTGGGACGCGATGCCGAATGCCGTGCGGGATCCCGCCCAGGACCGCCGTCTCGCCGCGGCTTACGATGCCCTTGTCAGGCTGGAGGCTCATCTGCACAAACCCGGCGACGCGTGGAAGGAGGAGGATTTCGAAAAGCTCATCGAGCCCATGCTGGCCTATCTTTGTCCGCCCGACGGCAAGGACTCCAGCCTCACCGCCGCCAACACAAAGAATGCCGCCACCAGTCTGGCCGGCATCGCGGAGCGGCTTTATACCGGCAGCGTCTTCGGCAACGAAGGTGGAGACGCCCTCGATACCCGTCGCTGGCTGCGCACGCCCGACGATGGGCCAGCCGATTCCTCCGGTGCGCAGGCGCTGGTGAAGGGCCTTGAGGCCATCCTCGGAACCGGCGGTGTCGCGGAATCAGCCACGGCTTCCGAGGATTCCAAAAAGCAGCTCAAGGAGGCGCGGGATCTTGCTCTCAAGCAGTATGAGGAAACCGAGGATGAACTGGCCAAACTCGACGCGGCATCCGCGTCCCGGGCGAGGGTCGCGGAGTTGCTGGCCCTGCTGAAAACGCATCTCGACGACATCCAGCTTCTCAAAGGCAAGCTCGGCGAGGCGACGCGGCTCTCCGGCATGAGCCGCAGTGATCTCGCAAATCTCTGCGTCTCTCTAAAAAAGAGTCTGGAGCCGCTCCAGGGTGGGGCCATGCCCTCCACCCTCGCCCCGGTTTACAGCAAGGCGCTCGAAATCCTGAAAACCAATCCGCCGGTGACAGCGCCCGCCGACGCCACCGCCACTGCCCCTGACAAACCGGATGCCGCCAAACTAATCGCGCCGGAGGACGCCGCCTCCATTCGCTACGATCTCTACAAGAACCGGCTCACGCAGGCGGAGAAAATCCAGGTGGCTTCGCTCACGCTGGACATCGTGGGACGGCTGGAAGTTGAAGTGGACGGCATCCAGAAGAAGGTCGAATCCGTGCGCGCCGCGGCCAAACTGGATTACGAAGGACCGAGGAAGGACGCCTGCACCGGAGCGGTGGCGGCGATTGATCTCTGCATGGGGGAAATCGCGGTGTCAAAACTGCTCGCCGTTTACGGCCAAAAGCTGAAGGACTTCCTTGATCCACGGCTGAAATATCCGCTCGTAAGCAGCACCAGGCAGGTCTTCAGCCTCCCGGAATTCAAACCCGCGGTGGATGCTCTGGCCAAAGTGGTGAAGGACAAGACATGGTTCGAGATGGCGCCCGGCTCGGTTACGGGGTGCGCCGGGGCCGATGTTTTGAAGAGGAATTTCGATGCGATAAGCGACGTCATGATCATTGCCCGGGTGCTGAATCCTGACAATGCCGCCCAGCCCGGCGGCGACGGCCTCTTTGTCCAGCGCGGCGCGGTGGAGGCGCCGAAAAACAAGCCCAATCCCCTCGCGCCTGTCCCGGTGCCGCCGTTTGATCCCACGCAGCCGCCCGCCCCGCCGGCACCGTTGGAGCAGATCGAAGTGGGGGTGCTCTCCGCCATCGTCAGCCAGGGAAATCTCGACATCATCGGCGGCCCCGGGCAGGCCGCCCGTGTAAAAATTCATCCCAACAAACCGCTGACCTTCAAGGTCGTGGTCCGCAAGCCGGGCACGGTGCAGGAAAAGTCCGGTGAGTATAAAATCCCGCAAACCGCGTCCGCCAGCCCGTGGGGTGTCGTGGACTGGATCATGCGCCGGACCGACCGCAGCATAAAGATAGATGTCGTGGGCTTCGGAATTGATTCCTCACCGGCCCTTCCCGCCGTGTGGCCCCTGCGGAGCAACTTTGGTCTTAGTAACTAACTATTCGGATGAACCCTGGACTTTCCGCCTTCCTGACAGACGCGCTGCCGCCCAATGCGGCGGCCCGGCTGGCGGTTTTTGGCAAACATCCGGCGGCGGCGGATCACCTCGAAGACGCAGGGCTGAGCACTCATTCGCTCGTGGCGTTTAAGCAGGGCTTCTATGTCGAAGGGCTGGGCGAAATGCTCGCGCGCCGGCGCTGGGAAAAGGAACTCGAAAACCCTGACGCTGTTCCGTATGGCCACGGCATGGTGTGCGCGGGCGCGGCGGGCTGGATCGCCGCGTACTGCCATGCCTCGTCCGATGCGAAGGGCCGGCGCCAGTATCCTCTGGTGGCCGCGGCCCATATGGCCGGCTTTCGGGCCGCCGGCAGTGCCGGTGAAGCCGGCGAAATCATTCGCCAAACGCTGCGTCATGCTCAGGGGGCGGCCAGCGTGGACGCCATCCGCACCGCACAGACCGCCGGGCAGCGGCAACTGGAGGATAAACTCGCCAACGTCTCGTCATCCGCCGCCGGTACTTCTGTCAGGCTGCGAATGCTCGAAGGAAGCGGCTGCGGGCCGGAGTCGGATGCCCTTGCCCGGGTGCTCCACGCACTTTCGCCGCAGGGCGCGGGCACAGGCCGCGCCCGGGTCAGGCAAAGTGTGGCCGTCTCCGCATTTCATGCGCTGCTTTGGGCCGCGCTGGTGCGTGATGTCCTGCACATGGAGCGCCAGCCGCTCTGCGTCACATGGCAGCATGGCGATTCGCTCGCGGATATCACCCTCGGTGAGCCCTCAAGCCGCTCGCTGCAGAATCTGTTTGCGCCGGAAACCGCCGTGCCCCTAACCGCCTGCGTGCCCTACTCCATTGATGAAGATCAGCAGGAAGCATGGAGCATTGCGGTGCAGGCGTGGCTCGATGCGCCGGAATTCATCGCCGCTCCGGAGGCCGAATCCGGCAGCGTGATCAAAAATATGTTCCGCTCTGTCGGCGGCTTTTTCCGAACCCGAAAATAACTCCCATGGACCTCCAAGCACTGCGAAACCCTGTTAGCGACGCCGCGCCCTGCGGCACCGACCTCGAAAACAACAACGACCCGCGCTGGGGACAACTCAATACGCTGGCCGCCGGCGAGAAACGGGATGGAGTCACCCAGCCGCCCAAGTGGACTGACGTGCGCGATCTCGCGCTCGAACTCGCCCGCGAAACGCGCCACCTCCGCCTCGGCGTCATCCTGACGGAAGCCGCCACGCATCTCCAGGGGCTCCCCGGCCTGCGCGACGGACTCGCGCTCATCCGCGCGTGGTGTGAAAACCTGTGGGACGATGTTTTTCCCGCCGGTGAACTCGAAGACAAACGCGACTTCCGTCCACCCGTGATTGAAGCGCTGAATTACCCGTCATTCCTTGTCAGGGTGACCGCCGTACCTGTCTCCCAGTCCGCCGGTGGCCGGTTCAGTGTGGGCGACCTCGAGGCCGCGGAACAGGTGGACAAAAGTGATCCGGAGGCCGCGAATCAGGCCCGCCTCGTGCTGGGGGGATTCAGCAATACGCCGCGCGAGGTGCTCCAGGCGGCCCTCGCGGCGATGCAGACGGCGCTCGAACACGCACGCGCCATTGAGACGATTTTCGATGACCGTTTTGGCTCCGGCTATGGCGTCAATCTCGGCGACCTGCGCGATTTGTTCACCAAAATGATCCGTCGCCTCTCGCCCTACTGCGGGACCGCTTCAGCCGAAGGGGAGGCCGGAGATGCCGGCGGCGATACCGTTGCGGGATCCGGTTCGTCCGGCGCAGGGCCGGCGAGCGCCATCCACTCCCGCGAGTCCGCCATCCGCACCCTCGACAAAGTCATCACCTGGTTTGAAACCAACGAACCCAGCAGCCCCATTCCGTTTCTCCTGCGCCGCGCCCAGCGCTGTGTCGGCATGAACTTCTTCGAACTCATCACCGAACTCGCCAACGACCGCACCCAGGCGGAACTCATCCTGAAACCGGCCGGTTCCGCGGACGGACAGGCGTGACCGGCGGCGGATCGGGTTGGTGACCGCGCCCGCCGTCCCTGAGGGCGGGGCTACTGCGTGAAATTTCCGCCGTGGCGTTTGCATTTAGTGTGCTACCATCGTCGCTGCCTTACCGACCACATGGCTACCCTTCAGACGTTTCGAAACTATCGCATTTCCCAGGACCGCACCGGCGGGACCGTGGAGTTGTGGCGGAGTGGCACCGAAGTGGCCTGTCTTGCCGTGGACACACTGCGGCATGTTTTTGTGGAACTGCATGTAGCGGTGTCGCCCAATGACAAGCCGCTCGATGTGAAGGCGTTTCAACAGTTGGTGCAACTCGCGATCCCCCTGCGGCACCGGAATCTGCTGGGGGTGATGGAGGGTGGTGAGGATGAGGGCGCGCACTATTACACGACCGATTTCCTTGACGGCGAGCGGTTCGATACCTGGCTGGCGCGGTGCAATCCGCTGCCGCCGTGGCTGGCGCTGCACACGCTTTCTCAAATCATCGAAGGTCTCTGCGCCCTCGCGCCTCATCCACGACTCCTGGCCGGCGTGGAGCTTCTCAACTGCGGCATCACACTCTCAGGCGATCATGTGAATGATCTGACGGCGCGCATCTGCGACATGGGCCTTTCCGCCGCCGGCTCCCGACAGCCGGACCCGCGGCAAACGGAGGCCCGCATCATTCAGGAAACAGGCAGGCTGCTGCTCTACATGGTCACCGGCACCATGCAGCAGGGCCCCGCGGAATCGCTTGATCTGGCATCGCACAACATCGCGCCGGAGCTGGGATTTCTGCTCGGTTCGATCTTCATGCCATCCATGCAGCATCACCCGCTGACGCTGGATCAACTGCGCACGCTTGTGGACCGCTGCTCGCGTGAGCTTTCGCCGGAACTGGCGGCGAGCCTGCGGCACCGGCATCTGCTCGGCGTGATCGAGGGCGGCGAGGATGAGGGCGCGCACTATTTCACGACGGACTTTCTCGACGGCGAGCGGTTCGATACCTGGCTGGCGCGGTGCAATCCGCTGCCGCCGTGGCTGGCGCTGCACACACTTTCCCAGATCATCGAAGGGTTGTGCGCCCTCGCGCCTCATCCGCGCCTGCTCGCGGGAGTGGAACTTCTCAACTGCGGCATCTCCCTTGCGGGGGATCACGTGGACGACCTCACCGCGCGCATCTGCGACATGGGGCTTTCCGCCGCGGCCGCGCGTCAGCCGGACCCCCGGGTAACCGAGGCGCGCATCATCGAGGAAACCGGACGGCTGCTGCTCTACATGCTCACCGGTGCCATGCAGCAGGGGCCGGTGGAATCGCTGGATCTGGCCTCACATACGATCGCACCGGAACTGGGATTTTTGCTGGGCTCGATTTTTATGCCGGCCATGCAGCATCATCCGCGGACACTGGATCAACTGCGCACGCTGGTGGACCGCTGCTCGCGTGATCTTTCGCCGGAACTCGCAGCACGGCCGGAGAAAGTGCCGCCGGCGATGCGTCCGAAACTGCCGCTGCACGCGCACTTTTTTACAGGTGCCGGCGTTGCGGATATCGCCGGTGACGAATGCACGGTGGACACCCGGCCCTTCGACGCGCTCGAACCCTACCGGCACCGGGCGACCCAGCGCGCGACACGATCCTCCGTAACGATCCAGCTTCTGCCGCCGGCACGGCTGATGCCGCTCGACTACGGCAAGCTCATCATCCAGGCCGGCGAGAACATCAATGCCCAGGAGCACCCGCACCTGTTGCGTGTCCTCGCATGGGATGAGCAGGAACATCCGGAAGTGCTCCTGGAGGAAAATCCGGGGCGCTGGAATTTGGATAGTATCGTGCGGCTCAAAGGCAAACTGGACCCGCGGGATGTGGCGCTGATATTGGAACAACTGGAGGCGGCGCTGCGCGAAGCGGAGAGCTGCGGGCTGGCGCCGGTCATTCGCAGCCCGCGGCAGATTCTGGTGCAAATCACCGCGCCAGGCGGAGAGGAGGCAATGCCGCCGGAGGTGGAACTCGCGCGCCAGCCGCTGGAGAACTGGCCGTCGTTTCGACTGAAAGTGCGCACATGGCCGCTGACACTGAATTTCACACAGCCTGACCGATTCAATCCCGAGCGCCTGATTCACCGCGAACCGGGGGCCGTGGAGCACCTCACGGCGGCGCGCGGCATGTCGTTCGCGCAGCAGCCGACGGCGCGTGATTACGCACTGCTTTCCGCATGGATGCTCGGCGGCACGGGGGAAATCCCCGAACGTGTCAGGCCGCTGATCTATGATCATCTCTCGAACCGCAGTGAAGCGGCACTGGGCGGGAGGAAGGAATTCCTTGATCGTTTCCAGGCGCGCGCCGCAGGCCGTCCGCCGGGCCACACGGGACCGGTGCCGGCACCGTCACGCAAAGGCCCGCCGCGCGGCCTGACAAGTGCCGTGCCGCTGCCGCTGACAGAACCCGCCCCGCTGGGGCTCGAAGCCGTTTCGTTCGACGGAGATGCGGTGCCGGAAGCCGCGCCGGGATTTGCCGAAGCCCTGTTCGGTGCGGCGAAGGCGCGCACCTCATCGGTGCCTGTGCCCGTATTTATGCCGCTGTCCGAAGGGTTGGAGGACGAGCGCACCTTTCTTGATGGCCCGCTCCCGGGGCTCTACGACGAAGACGCGGGCGAATACGATTCTGACCTTGATCCGCCACCCGAACCGAACCGGCTGCTGATCTGGCTGCTCGTTGTTGTCACCGCGGCCTTGCTGGCCGGTGTCGCCGCGCACCTCAACGGCACCGCATTCTGGCAGCGTTAGGGGGACGCTGATTATAGGTTGGAGTCCCGCCTTCAGGCGAAATCATCAACCTCTGCTGAACCGGAACCTTGGCTGGCGATTCCGCCTAAAGGCGGGACTCCAACGGTGCCGGCAATATGCGTTCATTGATGCAGCGTCTTCTTAGGCGCTACTTTCTGAAGAGGCTGCGAATCGCTCCCGGCCTCGTCCTCGCAACGTAAATCCCGGCGATGAGGGCAAAGGCGCCGGCGAACCAGAAGATCTGACCGTGATTCAGTCCGCAGGATTTTCCAAGAAAATCGAGGGTCAGTGAGGCGAGGACAATTCCCACCCAGGAAAGCCAGCTTGCGACGCCCTGCACCGCGCCCTTTTCACTCGCCGCCGGACGGTGCTGGAGGACCGCCGACACCGGCACGATGAACATGCCGCTGCCAAATCCCAGAGCCGCGAGCGCCGCAGTGAACACTGTCCGGTCCACTCCGTGCCAGCCCATAACCACAGAAGCCGCCGCCATCAGCGCCGCTCCAAGCGGGATGAATCCGTAAGCGATGCGTCCGTGGGAAAACTGCCCCGTGAAGGCGCTGCCGGCACCGATGCCAAGGCAAAGTGCCGCCTGGAGCCATGACTGCTCCGTTTCCTTCAGTCCGAAGTCCTGCTGCGCGAAAAGCGCGAGATTCAATTGCACCAGCGCGGCCACGTAGAAGAACCACGTATTGCCCCAGTTGGCGCGCCAGAGGTCGCGATCCTGACGCATGGTGCTCATTTGCCGCCAGAGTTCCGCGGGGAAATTCCACACGAACCGTTTCGCCGGATCCGCGGCGGGCACCCGGGGGCAGCCCATGCTGGTGAAGAAGCCGACAGCCGCCAGTCCCGCGAGGAGCACGCCGCTCCACACCTGGTGGCCTTTCAGATAGTGAGCCAGCAGCCCGCCGGTGACGGTGCCGGCGATGATGGCCACAAACGTTAGCAGTTCGAGGATGCCATTGCCCCATGAGAGCCGCGAAACCGGCAGAATCTCCGGCAGGATACCGTACTTCGCCGGCGCGAACACGGCACTGTGAACCCCCATCAGGCAGATGGCTGTCATTTGAAGGGGAAACGACTGCATCCACAGCCCCACGGCTGCGAACAGCATGATTCCGATCTCCGCCAGCTTTACACCCATCATCACCGTGCGCTTGCTGTAGCGATCAGAGAGCCATCCGGCCCACATCGAGAAAAGGAGAAACGGCACGGCAAAGACCACGCCTGCCAGCGCCACTTTCGACGCCTGCGCGTCTTTGTTATACGAATCGAATACCATGAAGATGACGAGCCACTTGAGGGCGTTGTCGCTGAACGCCCCCTGGAACTGGGTGAACATGAGGTTCCAGAAGCCCTTCGGCGGGGGCGGCAGAGTGGGTTCGCCGGTGGTGTGGGCGGGCGGAGTTTCGTGGTTCATCAGCATGAGATCAGGAAATCTTTTTGGCTGCGGGAACAAGGCGGCTCAAGAGCAAGTGAGTCGGCACGTAAACGATGGCGGTCAGGGCCGCCATCCATGAGACGAGGAAAAGCGGCGCCGGCATCCACGTCTGCGCCGCGTCCTCGCTGATGCCGAATACGTAGTTCACATTCTTCGGCGTCAGGTCTCCAGGGTGCGCGGCACAGGGCTCAGGGAGCAGGAAGTAGCAGATGAGGCAGAGAACCCACGCGAGCGGTGTCCAGCGCAGAAGCGCGCGGCGGTCATAGCCGGTACACCGCACCAGATAGACGAGGAGGAACGGCAGCCAGCCGTGGAAGAGCGACAGGCTGCGGAGAAACAGCGGGGGAGTGGTCATGTAATTCGTCATGCCGGTCAGATCCCCGCCGCAGAGGACAACAACAAAGTCCACGCACCACAGTGCCTGCGGCAGCAGGATGCCGACGCAGCACATGGAAATGAGCAGCCCGCTTTCGGTCCACCTGCCGACCAGCGTCAGGATGAGTGCGACGTCGCAGAAGTAGAGGAAGTTCGTCGGGCCGTAGTGGTACCAATAGACCGGAATGAGTAGGGCCATGAAGGCGGTGTAGGCAATTTTGAGCCAAAGCGGGATCAGGCGTGGAGTTGTGGAAGCAGGCATGGTGTGAAGGTGAACGCCGCGAGTGATGTCAGGTGCCGGCTGCCGGCGGTAATTGATTTTCGGCCGCGGGCTATCGCCGTTGGCGATGGTCCGCGGGGTCGCCCTTCGCTTCGCCATGAGGACTCGACTGAAGAGGCGAAGGGCAACTTCGCGTTCCGTCAGGAGGCATGGCTGGTCAGCCACGCCGCCCAGCGCGCTCCATACGCGGCGACGGTGTAGTCGCGCAGATAACGTTCGCGGTTCCATTTTCCCATGCGCTCCCGCAAAGCGGCATCGCCGATGACGATCTCCAACGCGGCGCGGAGTGCTTCGGCATCACGCGGCGGCACGAGAAATCCGCCTTCGCCTTCTGTCAGGGCATCGGAGATGCCGCCAACATCCGTGGCCAAGACGGGCAGTCCGGCGGCGAGCGCTTCGAGCACAGAGAGCGGGAAGGATTCGTGGAAGGAAGGGAAGGCGAAGATGTTGGCATCGGCAAGCGCCTGCCATTTGGCTTCGCCAAACACGGGACCAAGATAACGGATGCGCCCGAAGCCGTCGTCGTTCGCGATGCCGGCACGGATTTCGTCTTCCCTGAGGCCAAACGCCGGGCGGCCGTGAAAGATGAACTCGACGTGCGGATAGGCGCGGCACAATTCCCGGGCGGCGTCGAGCAGCACCTGCCAGCCTTTGGCTTCTTCGAGATTCGAGAGATAGAGAATGCGAATTCGTCCGTCATCCGGGCGGGCGCGCGGCGGGACCGGAGCCGGGATGCCGTTGGGTAGTGCGCTGATCGTTGCCGGCGGCATCCAGCCGGGCATGAACGCGCGCAGTTTCTCCGCACAGATGACAAACTCCCCGCAGCGCCGCAGCGTGGTTCGCACGAACCACCGCGCCGGTCCTGACAGTTCCTCAAAATGCATGGCGCGGTAGTCCATATGGAACCACGCCACGGTTCTCCGCCGCAGAATAAGTGTGCTCCACCAGACGAGCAGGGCATCCTTGAGGAATGGACGGAAGTGAAAGGTGGGCGTCAGCACGACGAGGTCCACGCCGCCGCGCAGGACGTGCCGCAGCATTTGCCAGGCATATCGCGGCAGGCGGACGAGTTTCCGCAGGGAGAACTTGCCGATGTCATCCAGGCTCGCGGCGAATTTGGAATCCACATGGAGCACGTCCAGGTCTGCAGCCTTGAGTTCCTCCAGGAGATACTGCATAGCCAGCGCCCCGCCGTGAACCGGAGGCGGCACCGGCGCGACGAAGAGGACACACTTTTTTCCCTGACGCATAGCTGGCCACCGGGACGGCGGAAGCTCCAGGCGCGCAAGAGCGGGATGGCCGCTGACCGCAAGACCGTTAAGGAGTCGCTGATTGAACCGTAGAGCGACTGTGGCGCTAAGCCCAGTCGCTTTTGTGCGGCACCATCTCAGGTTCATCCCGGGCCAAAGCGAGTGCGCTAAATGCCACACTCGCTCTACTTTTACCGGCCCCGCGATTAAATCAGCGTCCCCTTAAGGCTGAGGCCGTGGAGGAAGCGGCGGGCGGTCGCCTGGACGAGGTGGCGGTCCGCCGTTCCTGAGACGATTCTGGATCACTCCCCGGCGTTTTTTAATAAACTCCTCGAAGAGCGGCTTCTGTTCTTCCGTGAGCAGTTCCCGGATCGCATTGTCAGCCGCTTCGACTCCGCGGCGGGTTTTGATTTGCCACTCTTCCCGCAACCGCCTGATTTCCGGACCATTCTGCCCGGTGAGTTCCGCGGCCTTTTCCTGCCAGACGGAGCGGGCCCGCAGCGACTCCTGCTGAGCCTTCCTCATGATGCTGCGGACTTTCTGCACCTGCTCCGGCTGCAACTTCACCATGTGCTCCATGACGCCGATACTCTGCAGGATCCATTCGCCGTGCGCAATCTCCGGACCGGCGCGGGTCTTCTCAACATACTCGATTTTGCCGCGAATGATCTTCGCCGTGAGGAGTCCGCCGGCGATGCCGCCGAGACCGAAAATCACGAGTGTGAGAAAGGCTGTCTTCCAGTGATGCATGAGTGTGTCAGGTCAGAATTCGAGATCTTCCATCGTGGCGTCGGGTTCCTCCGGCGTCTGGAGTGTGATCCAGTCTTCGTCCAAAACGTCGGTGATACTGCTGCCGGACCATGCGCCAATGAGCAGCACGGCCACAACGGCGGCGGCGAGCGGCCGCCATGAAGTGAGGGAAAAAAGGGCTTCGCTCCATGACTCCGGCCGGGCGAGCCGCTGGAGGACGCGGGTTTCCATGCCGCGCGCCGCATCGCGAATCCATGGATCAATCCGCGGGTCAGCGGTGGCGCCGCGAAGCAGAGCGTCGAGATTTTCGTCAGGCGTTTTCATGTTGCTGGAGAATTTCCTTGAGTTTGAGGCGGGCGCGGAGCGCGCGGACTTTGACATTGCTTTCGCTCCAGCCGGTGAGGTCCGAGACTTCGGCGACGGAGCGTTCTTCGAGATGGAGCAGGGTGATGATGAGGCGGTCTTTGGGTTTGAGGGCTTCGAGAGCCGGGCGGAGTCGCTCGACCGCATCGCGGGCTCCGGCGGCGGCATCCACCGATTGGTCGGCGATGCGTTCAAGGCTCTCCGGTTCGTCCGGTGTGACGAAGAGCGACCAGCGGCGGCGGCGGCGTTTGATGTGCGTTAGGCAGGTATTGACGGCCACCCGCGAGAGCCAGTTGGGGAACGGGGCATCGAAGCGATAGGTGCGCAGACCTTTCCAGATGTGAACGAAGATGTCCTGGCCGAGCTCGTCGAGTTCCGCCGCGCTTTGCACGTAACGCGAGGCCATGCCGAGGAGCCGGCGTTTGCAGGCGCGGATGATCGTGTTAAACGCTCCGTTATCACCCGACTGCGCCGCCCTGATCACATCCGTGGGCAGGGCGGACTCGTCGTAATCCATGGGCAGCGGGCGGGTGATGGGAAAGTGGAACAGGGGAATGACCGGAGCGGAAGTCATGCTGTCCGTCTATGAGTGCCGCAGGGCCGGAGAGGTTACAAGGATTTCCCCCGGTGCCGGGTTGCCGCGAACTGGGCCTTGCCTCGCGGGAGCCGGGCGGTTATGGCCCGCGCGCATGGACTCAAAAAAGCTCGGCCAATTTCTCCTCACCGGCGTGCCCGGACCGGAACTCGATCCTGACACCGCGCGGCGCTTCAAAGCGCTCCAGCCGGGCGGGTTCATTCTGTTTGGCCGCAACATCAAATCGCCGGAGCAGTTGCGGAAGCTCATTGATGACCTGCGCGACCTTTCGGACATCGAACCGATCATCACCATTGATCAGGAAGGCGGGCGTGTGTCGCGGCTGCGGCTCATCGGCAACGAGCCGCCGAATGCCCAGGCCCTGCGCGAAAAGGGTGACACCAAACTCATCAAGCAGCACGGCAGACTCACCGGCAGACTGCTGCGGCTGTTCGGTTTCAATCTCAACCTCTGCCCGGTGCTCGACATTTCCTACGACGACACCGCGGACAATTCACTCAAGGGCCGCTGTTATGGAAAAGAGCCGCAGCAGGTCATTACCAACGCCGGTGTTTTCAATCGCGCCATGCGCGGCGAGGGCATTCTGAGCTGCGGCAAACACTTTCCCACCTACGGCAGCGCCGATGTGGACCCGCACCATGAATTGCCCGTCATCCGCCGCACGAAGAAGGAACTGCTCGCGGAGGAGTTGATTCCGTTCACCGCGCTGATGCCGGAACTCGACAGCATGATGATCGGTCATGCGTGGTTCCCCGATTTCGATCCCGACCGCCCGCGCTGGCCCAGCAGTCTTTCTTATAACATTATCCAGAAACTGCTGCGCGATCAACTCGGCTTCGATAACGGGCTCGTCATGACCGACGACCTCGACATG
Source organism: Verrucomicrobiota bacterium (assembly GCA_031414455.1). GTDB lineage: Bacteria > Verrucomicrobiota > Verrucomicrobiia > Verrucomicrobiales > V1-33 > V1-33. The sequence goes on along the minus strand of JANNVM010000586.1, from coordinate 1,390 downwards.
GGCGCGATCCTGAATGAAGTGACGTTCGAGCAAACCATCCAGGAAGCGATGAAGGCCGGCAACGACATCGTCATGATTTGTCACCGCATCGAAATGGTCGAGGAAGCGCACAAACACCTCACCGGCGTGCCGGACCTTGTGCTCAATCTCGCGATGGAGCGCGTCGAGCGCGCCAAACGCAGGATGCGGAAACCTGACAAGTGGAGCCCGGAGCGCTTCGTCGAAATCAATGCGGATATCCAGGCCCTGCGTGTCGCGGTGCTCGGCGAGGAAGCTGCGGCGAACCTGAGTGTGGAAGACGGAAAGCGCTCGCCGGTGGAACTTTATTGATCGCCCCATCGCCCCGCGGTTAGCAGAAAATGACCGGACCGGATTTTGACGAAGCCACCGGCGGCAGTGGACGGATCATTCCCCTACCAGTGAGAGAGCGTGGCTGCGGAGGCTGGAACTGACGAAGAGGCCGGCTTGTTGAACGAGATCGAAGAGCGGGGCCGCGGCGGGAACCAGGCCGCGCTGTTTGGCAGTTAGGATGACAGCGAGAGTGCCGCGGACAGGAACGCCAAGGGTGACGGCGGCACGGCGCGCAGCGAGGTCGTCGAGGATGGCTTCGCTGCCGGGTCGGTCCAGGGCGCTGGCGATGACCGCGGATTCTCCTGCGCCCAGGTGGAGGGCGGCCACCCGGGGAGGAATGAGAACACCCGGTTTGATGCAGGAAGCCCCGGATGTTTCCAGCCACAGCCGCGCTTCGTCCTTGTGAGGACCGCTCGCGATTTCCCTGGCGACGGCGTGGGGAATGATGACGCTGGCGGCGAGGGACTGCAACAGAGACAGGCAGCCTGCTTTGCCGAGAACGATGAGCGGGGAGGCGTTGACAATCCAGACGTCAGCCACGGGCCAACGCCTCCTTCATTTCTCCTATCGATTCCTGAAAGGGCGTCACGGCATAGGCCGCCATTTCACGCAGAAAGGCCTCGCGGCTGACTCCGCAGATTTCGGAGGCCTTGCTTTGCGAGAGCCTGCCCGATTCCACCCACTTCACGCAGGCCGCGATCAGTGTGCTTCTGGCGAATTCGGCGGGTGGGAATGGAAGGGAATTGAAGGTGCCTTCGGGGACTTCCAGAACAAGGGTGCTCATGGCCGTCATCGTAAAGGGAAGGGCGGCGAAGTCAATTTCCCGGTTGGTGCGGGTATGGACCGGCAGGTATCAAACAACTGGACAACAGTCGTTTCCGAATAAATCATTCAATCGGCGGGGTAGTCCGGCCTTCTTTGGCACCGCGGAAACTACCCTACATGTCCCGGGCGAGGAGATGGTCGGCGATCTCGCGGAGCCGGTCCGCGGCTGATCCGAGCGGCTCCAGTGCGGCGTGCGCTTCCGCGGTGAGGCGGG
>JANNVM010000585.1:0-3043 GCA_031414455.1 Verrucomicrobiota bacterium | reverse complement strand
CACGCGGTCGGCGACACCGATGCCCAGCGCGCCTCCGCTGCCGCCCTCGCCGATAATCGCGGCCACGACGGGCACGCGCAGCGACATCATTTCGCGAAGGTTGAAAGCGATGCTCTCGGCGATGTTGCGCTCCTCGGCCTGCACACCGGGATAGGCCCCTGGCGTATCAATGAGGCTCACGACGGGCAGTTTGAACTTCTCCGCCATGTGCATGAGGCGCAGCGCCTTGCGATAGCCCTCGGGGTGCGCGCACCCGAAGTTGCGCTTCAGGTTCTCCTTCGTGTCGCGGCCCTTTTGATGCCCGATGATCACCACGCGGTGTCCCCCGATGGTGGCGAAGCCGCCGGGCATGGCGGCATCGTCGCCGATGTGCCGGTCGCCGTGGAGTTCGATGAATTCCGTGCAGCACTTCTCCACGTAGTCCAGCATGTAGGGGCGTGCCGGATGCCGGGCAATTTGGACGCGCTGCCATGCAGAGAGATTACGATAGGTGGAGACGCGGAGTTTCTCCAGTTTGGTGCGGATGCCCTCCACCTCCTTGTCCACATCCAGATCCTGACCGTTGCTCTTCTGGAGCAGGTCATCGAGCTGTTCCTGGAGTTCGTTGATGGGTTTCTCGAATTCGAGCGGTGCGGGCTTCATGGTGATGATTTGCTGGTTTTGAGGAACCGGAGGGGAATGCCAGGCCGCAGGATGGTGCTGAGTTCCTGCATGTCTTCGGCGGAAAGATAGATGCCGGCGGGCGACGGCTGCGCGCCCTCGGCGGGTGCGGGCGGCTCGGGGCAGAAGATGACGCCGCCGCGGTTGCCGCGGCCCGCGGTTTGCACCCACTTCTTTGCGGCCGGATACTGATCGCTGTCAGGACGGATTTTTTTCCCGTTCAGCCAGCCGGAGATTTCACCGATAGTGGTTTCCTTGCCGAGGTTGGGGAACGGGAGGTGATGGCTGACGATGGTGTAGTCTTTGAAAAACTTCCCCTCTTTGAGCACCGTGAAGCGTTTGCCCTGGAGATCCACTTCCACCTCAAACTCGAGCGGATAGACGACGAGCCGGTCGCCAGGGTGAATGACAGTGCCGACGAGGTTATTGACCCGCTGGACGTAGGCAATGGTAGTACGGAATTTCGCAGCGAGCGCGTTGAGCCGGTCCCTGCTGACCACCGTGTATTCCAGTTTTCCCGGCATCGGCGTGCGCGCAAAAAGCCGGTCCAGGTTCATCTCGCCGAGCACGGCGCGCGCGGGTGCATAACGCTCGGAGTCGCGATACACTTCGATGATCTCCGTGAGTTTCTCCCGCGCGGCGTCCATCTCCCGTTTGCGAATGAGATCCATTGCCTGGTCGTGGATCTTTTTTCCGGGGTCCACCCTGGGCCCCTGCTGTTTCATGAGGTTGATGACCTCCTTCTTCCGCGCCTGCTCCGGCTTGATGTTCTCGCGGTACATATAATAGGCCCCCAGCACGGTTACGGTGAGGACCGAGAGGGCGAGGAGTGCCGCGACGATGCGAATGTGAACCTGGGCCATGAAACCCGGCGAGTCTGTCCCGTCTTTGCGGCGCGTCAACCCGTCCCCTCGCGGACCGGCGTTCCGTCCCTTGCACGCGGATTCAGGCGGCGCACTCTTGGCAGCGTGCTCACTCTCGCCCGCCCCCAACGCCGCGCGCTCACGCAGACGCCGGAGGAAGCCGCCGCTTCGCTCCGCCATCTGCCGGGGTTTGTGTGGCTGGATACTTCCGGCTGCTGCCCCGATGCCGACCGCGACAATGCGGTCTCGGTTCTGGCGGCTTGTCCGGAGCGCGTGCTGCGCGGGCACATCAGCGATCCCTCGCCGCTGGACAAGGCCCTCGCGTCGCTGTCAGGAAATACCGAGGCCGTGGACTGGGGCCTGCCGCTCTGCGGACTGATCGGTTCGGTGGACTACGACGGCAGTTATGTTTTCGGGATCTACAGCCAGATGGTGATCCACCGGCACCGCACGGGCGAATGGTTTGAAACCGGCGACCTGCTAAGCCTCGCGCGCCCGGGAGAACTGCCGGTAATGTCTCGGCGTCTGGAATTTCAGCCGGAAATGCCGTGCGAAGAATTCTGCCGCCAGGTGGAGCGCGCCCTGGAATACATCAGCGCGGGGGACATCTATCAGGTGAACCTCGCGCACCGGTTTTCCACGGCGTGGCCGGAAGGTGCGGATCCGTTCGCGTTCTATCTGCGGCTGCGTGAGGCCAGTCCCGCTCCCCACGCGGCCTATCTCTCGCTCGACGGGCGCACCGTGATGTCGTCGTCGCCCGAGTCATTTTTGAAAATGAGCGGCAGCGGCATTCGCACGCGCCCTATCAAAGGAACCCGACCGCGCTTTTCCGATCCGGTGGCCGACGAGCGTTCGCTGCGGGAACTCATCACCAGCCCCAAGGAGCGCGCGGAACTCGTGATGATCACCGACCTGCTGCGCAACGACCTCGGCATGGTTTGCGAATACGGCAGCGTGCAGGTGACCGGCCTTCTCCAGCCGGAAACCTACGGCCAGGTGCATCACCTCGTCTCCACCGTGCAGGGCACGCTGCGCCCTGACATTTCTCATGCCGCGGCGCTGGCGGCGTGTTTCCCCGGCGGTTCCATCACCGGTGCGCCAAAGAAACGGGCGCGCGAAATCATCCGCGAACTGGAGCCCTGCGCGCGCGGACTCTACACCGGAGCGATCGGATTTCTCGGCGCGAACGGCGAGAGCCATTTCAGCATCGCCATTCGCACGGTGACCGTGGAGGAAGGTGTCGCGTCCTTTCACGCGGGAGCCGGCATCGTGGCGGATTCCGTGCCGGAACTGGAATGGGAGGAGACCCTGCACAAGGCCGCGGGCATTCTCGCCGCCGCGGGGCAACCGTAGCGCGGGCATGGCCTTAGCCTGCCCGTGTTAGTTCGTGCTCATATGGCGGGGGAAACACGGGCAGGCTGTCGCCATGCCCGTGCTACGGTTGCCCCGCGGCGGCGAGAATGCCCGCGGCCTTGTGCAGCGTCTCCTCCCATTCCAGCACCGGAACGGAATCCGCCACG
>JANNVM010000584.1:0-5167 GCA_031414455.1 Verrucomicrobiota bacterium | reverse complement strand
AGAGGGGCGGAGGGCGGAGGGCAGAGGGCGAATGACGAATGACGAATGACGAATGGCGAGTGGCGAGTGGCGAAAGACGGAGGTGGGATTCGGTGTCCTCCGCGTTATCCGCGGTCTTCATCATCGAATTCAGACTCGCGACTCAACCTCCGCTTCCGCTTCGTGCGGCTTCCCATGCGAGCATGGCGTGTTTGCGGTCGTGGCTCCAGCGGTAGTGGCCGATGACACCGGTGTCGCGGATGACGCGGTGGCAGGGGATGAGGAAGGCGAGGTTGTTGCGGCCGACGGCGGAGCCGACGGCGCGGGAGGCGGCCGGCTGGCCGATGGCCCGGGCGAGCTGGCCATAACTGATGACGGCGCCGTGCGGCACCTTGAGCAGGGCGCGCCACACACGGACCTGGAACGGCGTGCCTGACACAAACGCGCGCAGCGGCGCGGCGGTGCCGGCGGTGCCGGCGGGATGGAAGATGACGGAGGCGAGGCGTCCTGCGGTGGTGTCATTCCAACTCAAAGCGGCGTGCGGCCACTGATCGTAAATGGCGGCGGCGGCGGCAGTGCGGTCATCGTTTTCCAGGAAGGCGATGTGGCACAGTCCGCGGGGACCGGTGGCGGCGCAGCACAGGCCAAACGGTGTCTCCGCGATACCCGCCTCCAGCGTCCAGCCGGTGCCGCCGGCTTTGATTTCACCGGGCGTGGCGGATTCGAGGGCGAGGCAGAGATCATGGAGCCGCGACGGCGACGAGAGGCCGGCGTCCTGCGAGGCATCGAGCACGCTGTCGCCGCGGCGCAGTTGCGCGCGGGCGCTGGCGAGGGTGAGACACTGGAGAAAGTCCTTCGGCGTCACGCCGGCCCAGCGGGAGAAGAGGCGGTGAAAGTGATGTTTGCTGAGTCCCGCCAGCGCGGCGAGTTGGGCAAGGTCCGGCTGTTCTGCGTGGTGCTCATCAAGCCAGCGAATGATGCGGGCGATGCGTTCGTAGTCGCTCATGCGGGATGCATGGCGCGGGACGGCGGAGGGAGCCACCCGGTTCTTGCGGCGATCGCAGTGATTATTTATTGAGCACCTCGTCGAGGTTGAGCAATTGATTCGCCATCATGGTCCATGCCGCGAGTTCGACGGGGTCGAGCGCGGGATCGGATTTGTGTTCGCCTTCGGTGAGCAGGTCCCTCGCTTCATCCGGTTTCCCTTTATAATAGGCGGCGAGGTCGTGGTAGCTGGCGGCGACGAGCGGGAGTTCCTCCGCGGCGAGGGGACGGCTGAGAATGCGGCGGGCCATGAAGTCGAAACGGGATTCCGCAGTGGCACCGCCATCCTTGAGCGTACGTTCGGCGAGGAATCGCGCGGCCTCGATGAACTGGATGTCGTTGAGGGTCACCAGCGCCTGGAGCGGCGTGTTGGTGCGCTCGCGGCGGAGCGTGCAGGTTTCCCGGGCCGGAGCGTTGAAGATGTCCATGCTGGCGGGCGGCGCGGCGCGTTTCCAGAGAGTGTACATACTGCGGCGGTAGAGTGCCTCGCCGGTGTCGCGCTTATAGTTGCGGGTGTTGCTCTCGGGCATGGCCACGGCTTCCCAGATGCCGTCAGGCTGATAGGGACGCACGCTGGGGCCGCCGATTTTCTGCGACAGGATGCCGCTGGCAGCGAGCACGTAGTCGCGCACCATCTCGGCGTCCATGCGGAAGCGCGGGCCACGGGCGAGCCAGCGGTTGGGAGGATCTTTCGCATACTTGTCGGCCGGCACGGCGGCGCTCTGACGATAGGCGGCGGAGGTCATCACCAGACGCATGAATTTCCTCACATCCCAGCCGCCCTCACGGAATTCCACGGCCAGCCAGTCGAGCAGTGCGGGATGGCTGGGCAGTTCGCCGCTGATGCCGAAGTCGCCGGCGGTGCGCACGAGACCCGTGCCGAATAGTTCCTGCCACATGCGGTTCGCGGCAACACGCGCGGTGAGCGGGTGTTCCGGACGCAGCAGCCACTGCGCGAGGCCGAGGCGGTTGCGGGGCAGGTCGTCGGGCATCTTTGGCAGGCTCGACGGCGTCTCCGGCGCAACCTGTTCGCGGCGCTTGTCGTATTCCCCGCGCGCCAGGATGAAGGCCATCGGCTTTTCAGCTTTTTCGGCCATGACGTGCGTCACCGCACCGCGCTGCTTCATCGCGTTCTGCTCCTGCTCCAGAGTGGCGACTTTGGCATTCGCATCCTTCCACGGCTGATCGTTCACCGGCAGCCACCAGTCGTAGAGCGTGTTCTTGTCGGCGTCGGTGCGCTGATCCGCGGGTTTGGCGAGCAGGCCGCCGTATTTTTGTGCGTTGGGAAGTGCTGCGACCTCACCGGGCTGGAGCAGCCGGCTGTAAAGGCGCACGTCCTGGAGCCCGATGTTGTCGAGGCGCGAGGATCCTTCGCGCTGACCGAGTTTGAGCGGCTGCTGCGTCTGGATCGTGCTTTTCAAATTGTCCACCTCGGCGACCGTCTCCTGCGGCTCGCCATCGAGATAGATTTTCAGCCCCCCGGCTTTGCCCGTGCCGTCGCAGGTGACAAACACATGGTGCCACTGATTCGCCTTGAGAGGCTTTTTGCCGACGACCTTCATCGCGTCGGTCTGCCATGCACTGATGAGGTGCGCGCCGGGCCGGTTGCCCTGGATATACAGGTCCCAGCCACGGAAGCGCGGCCCCTCCTCCATGCGGGCCATGGCGGCGCCTGACATATTGTCGCCCGGCAGCTTGATCCACGCGCCATAGGAGAACGGCTTGTCATGCTCAAATCCGTCAGGCTGGGCGACGGCCACCGTCTTGCCGGGATCCACTTTGAAAGCCTTGGCCGCGATGACCCCCGCCATGCCGCCGGCACCGGTGGCACAGGTAACCGGAGCCGAACCGGCGGGCGTTTTCACCAGCACGCTTTCTCCGCCGGCCTCATCGAGCGGCGCGTGAATGAGAAGCCCCTCCTCCGAGACCGCGTTCCTGAAGATGTCAGGCGTCGCGCTGGCCAGCCATTGATCGAAGTCCCCGCGCGCACCGCCCTTGCGGTCATCCACGGCCTTCTTCGCCGCGGCAATGCCGTCGCCGACGGCGTCCCAGCGCGGACGGTCCTCATCCCGGGGCACGAAGATCACGGGCGGGGTGTCCTTGATGTTGCCGTCCATCGCGTTCTGCGTGGTGTTGTTAAAGAACGCGCTGAGCGAATAGAAATCCTTCTGCGAAATCGGATCGAACTTATGATCGTGACAGACCGCGCAGCCGGCGGTGAGGCCCATGAAGACCTGGCTCGTCGTCTCCGTGCGGTCGCGCGCATAGAGCACGAGATACTCCTCGGAGATCGCGCCGCCCTCGTTCGTGGTGATGTTGCAGCGGTTGAAGCCGGAAGCGATTTGCTGATTCAGCGTGCGGTTGGGAAGGATATCACCGGCGAGTTGCTCGATGGTGAACTGATCGAACGGCTGGTTCCTGTTGAACGACTCGATGACCCACTGCCGGTAGTGCCACATCTCGCGGTAGTTGTCGAAATGGATGCCGTGGGTATCGGCATAACGCGCAGCATCCAGCCAGTAACGCGCGCGGTGTTCGCCGTAGTGCGGGGACGCCATGAGTTTGTCGAGCAGGCGCCCGTAAGCATCCGGTGCAGCGTCGTTCACGAACTCCTCGACCAGTGCCGGCTCCGGCGGCAGACCAGTCAGGTCGAGAGCGGCGCGGCGCGCCAGGGTGCGGCGGTCGGCCTCGGGATTCGGTGCCAGACCCGCGGCTTTCATTTCTGTCAGGAGAAAGGCATCCACGGAGTTCTTCGCCCACTCGGCATTGTCCACGGCCGGCACCGGCGGGCGCGATGGGGCGAGGAATGACCAGTGCGCCTCATACTTCGCGCCTTCCGCAACCCACTGCTGGAGGACAGCAATCTGCGCCGGCTTGAGTTCCTTGTGGGAATCCGGCGGCGGCATGATGTCATCGGGATCCTTCGTCGTAATGCGGGCGATGAGCGCGCTCTTCGAAACATCCCCGGGCACAATGGCCGCCAGCCCTTCCTTGTTGGGTTTGATCGCGTCCTCAAATTTGTCCAGACGGAGACCGGCCTCGCGGGAGGCCGAATCCGGACCGTGGCAACTGAAGCAGTTGTCGAACAGAATGGGACGAATGTCCCTGTTGTAGGTAAGCGGCGCCGCGGAAGCCCCGGCGGCAGCGAGCAGCGAGGCGGCGAGAATGCGGCGGTGAGTGATCAGGGAGGAAATCATACGGGAAATCAAAACGGGGGGCTCTCCATACGCGGCTGCGGCGGTTATTTTACAGCATCGAGGCATGAAATTCAGGCGCTGGCCCCTTGCCCTTGCGCCCATTCGGCCCGCCGGGCACATAATAAGCGTGAACGACGCCACCCTCCTGCGCTACTGCCCTGATATTTACCACTACGCCCGCCGCCGCACCCGGGAGGTGCTGGTGGGGACTGTGGCCATCGGCGGAGACAATCCGGTTCGCGTGCAATCCATGCTCACGAGTGACACCCGGGACACGAAGGCCTGCGTGCAGGAGGCCCTCGGGCTCGTGGAGGCCGGCTGCGAAATCGTGCGCGTGACGGCGCAGACCCGGGTCTTTGCGGCCAATCTGGAGCACATCAAAGCCGGGTTGCTCGCCGCGGGCTGCCACGCGCCGCTGGTCGCCGACATTCACTTCAAGCCGGACGCGGCAATGGAGGCCGCACGGTGGGTCGAGAAGGTGCGGATCAATCCGGGGAACTTCGTGGACAAGAAAAAGTTCGAGGTGCGCGAGTATTCGGACGACCAGTATGCCGAAGAACTGACCCGCATTGAGGAGGCGTTCGTGCCGCTGGTGAAACTCTGTCAGGAGCGCAGCGTCGCCCTGCGCATCGGGACGAATCACGGCAGCCTGAGCGACCGCATCATGAACCGCTATGGAGACACCCCGCGCGGCATGGTGGAAAGCGCTCTGGAGTTTGCCCGCATCGCGCGGGCGCAGGGCTATCACAATTTCCTGTTTTCCATGAAGTCGTCGAATCCCAAGGTGATGATTGAAGCCTATCGTCTTCTGATCGCCGCGCTGAATGAGGAGGGCCCGGACTGGAACTACCCGCTGCATCTGGGTGTCACCGAAGCCGGCGACGGCGAGGACGGCCGCATCAAGAGCGCCATCGGGATCGGCAGTTTGCTCAGCGACGGCGCGGGCG
>JANNVM010000583.1:0-9195 GCA_031414455.1 Verrucomicrobiota bacterium | reverse complement strand
CACGCGCACCCTCAGGGCGGACCCAGAGCACCGTTTGGTGTTCGATGCCGCCGGCGTGCTCGATGAGTTCCTTCACCAAAGACTCGGCGACGGCTTTCTGCGGCACAAATTCGGCGCTGAGGTGATATTCCTTGATCTTCTTCTCTGTCCCGGGGCCGATGGCGACGAGTTTCGCGCCGCCGATGTCGCGGGCGTCTTTGTAGAGCTTGAAGAAGAGATCGAAGAATGCGGAGACACCGTTAGGACTCGTGAAGATGATCCATTCGTATTCATGAGCGTCCTGGACGATGCGCCCGAATTCCATCCGGTCCACGGGCGGTTCGATGCGGATCGTGGGAAGTTCGTAAGTATCGGCCCCGAGCGCACGGAGCTGGCGGCTGAGGTCGCCCGCCTGGGACCGGGTGCGGGTGACGACGATGCGTTTTCCAAAGAGCGGGCGGCGCTCGAACCAGTTGAGTTTGTCCCGCAGCGTCACGACTCCGCCGATGACACAGACAGCGGGAGCTTTGAAACCGCGCTGCGCGACGAGCGCCGCAATGGTGCCGAGCGTGCCGGTGAGGGTTTCCTGACGGCCGGTGGTGGCCCAGCGAACGAGCGCGACGGGCGTGTCCGCGGCGGCGCCGTGCTCGACGAGTTTGCCCGCGAGAATGGCGATGCGGCCCACGCCCATGAGCATGATCCGTGTGCCGGGCGTTTTGGCGAGCTGCGCGAAATCGAGCGAACTTTCCTCTTTGTCAGGGTCCTCGTGGCCGGTGAAGATGGTGAGCTGTGAGCAGTGATCGCGGTGAGTGACGGGGATGCCGGCATAGCCCGGCCCGGCGATCGTGGAGGAGATGCCGTGGACGATCTCGAAGTCGCAGCCGGCGGCGTGCAGTTCCTCCGCTTCCTCGCCGCCGCGGCCGAAGACATAGGGGTCTCCGCCCTTCAGCCGGGTCACGATTTTCCCGGCCTTCACTTTCCCGATGAGCAGCGCGTTGATACTCTCCTGCGGGAGGGTGTGCTGGTCGGCCTGCTTGCCGACGTAGATAATTTCAGCGTCGGGCCGCGCCCACGCGAGGACTTCTTTGTTCACCAGATAGTCGTAGGCGATGACGTCCGCGATTTCGATGCACTCTTTGGCCCGGAGCGTGACGAGACCGGTGTCGCCAGGACCGGCGCCGGTAAGATAGCAAATTCCGCGTTTAGACATCAGTTCGTTATTTGTCCCGCCAGCCGTTAAGGACTTTTTCGATGCGGATGCCGACGGCGTTTTCCAGGGTCATGAGGGCTTTGTTGTAGTCGTCGAAGGCTCTGTAGCGTTGAATCTCCTGCAACTGCCTGCGGTCTTCGATGTCGTATTTGAATCGCTTGCTCCTCGCAAAGTCCGCCTGATCGGCAGCGAAGGCTTCCACTTTGGTGAGTCCCTCGCTGATGCCCTTCCGCGACTTGCGGATGTTATTTTCATAATCGCGGAGGGACGCGGACGACTTGCGAAGACGTTCGAGAGCGAGGTCCACTTCCGCGCTGACGCGGTCCTTTTGAGATTCCAACTGGAGTTCCCATTTGGCCGCAGCCGTCTTATATTCCCGGCTGCGTTTGTTGATCCCGGTCCATTCGAACAAGGGAACTTCAATACCGAGGCGGACCATCCATTCATCTTCATTGCCGGAGTGGTTGTCGCGCCACTGACGGCTCCATCCGGCGTCAATGAATGTGGCCCAGGGGATTTTGGCCGCGTCGGCTTCGGCGAGGTAGGCTTTGGCGATTTCAAGGCGTCCGCGGCTTTCCACCGCATCGGCCCGGTAAAGCATGGCCATCCCGGCGAGATAGGCAGGATCGAGTGTCGTGAGGTCCACGACACGGCGGGTGATGAGACCGCCGCTCCGAATCCGCGTCGTTTGCTTCAAGCCGCAGAGCATCGCGAGGCCGGCTCGAATCCGGTCGATGTCGGACTCGTTCTCCCGCATGTCGTCGTAAACCTTATCCATTTCCAGCCGCGCGCGCAGAGCATCCGAAGCGAACTCAGGCACGCCGAAGCCCTCCATTTCGGCAAGCAGTGAGGTGTAGTTCTGCCGCCGCTTATGCTGGGCGGAGTCGGTGCTCTCCATCACTCCGAGCGTCTGGAAAAGATCGCGCACCTCGCGCACGAGTTTGTCCTCATCTGCAAGATACTGCGCCTCGGCGAGCATGATCTCGGCGGAAGCACGCTGCACCCGGGCCTTTTTTTGCCAGGGATGCGGCATCTGGAAACGCACCAGTGCGGAGAAGGATTCCTGCTTATTGCTTCCTCCAGGGCCGGCGGTGCTCTTGGTGAAGGTGGAGCCCGTCTTCAGCCCGCGCGTGATGTTTTCCGCCACCGCATCCTCGCGGGTTTCAACTACATCGTCCGTGACAGTCGTCCTCTTGCGCGTCCCGGCAGTAGTTTCATCACGGGAATCCTTGATGATAGTGTCAATGACATCTTCCCCGCCGTCGCTCCGGGGGATAACCCGGCGCTCAATCACGCTATAGCGATTTGTAGTCGTGGTCGTGAGGTCTTTGACGTCCACAATTGTGTCACCGTAATAGGTTTCACCTCGACCGGCCATTGAAGTCAGAGAATCCGAGCCCTTCGTGACCTCGACCTCGTCGGTGGATGTTTCGGTGATTCGCTCTGTATAGGGATCCCGGATGAAGTCATCGTCCTGCGATCCGTAGCTGAGGCGCAGTTCGGGATTTTCCCAATCCTGCTGCTCGCGCCGTTTGGCGACGGCGCTGGCAATGGCCGCACGGCGTGCCGCCAGTCGCGGGTCTTTGGCGATGGCGAGCAGGATGAGGTGCTCTTCGGTTAGCGGCCCACTCGCCGGGACCCGGGCGAGGAGTTCCGAGGGCTCCACGATGAGTGAGCGGTGGTCGGGCACCTGACGCTGGGGGGGGGCATCACCCTGGGTCTGCCGGGCGGGCTTTTGCGGGCGGGCCGGGGCCGTTTTTTTCGTCACCGGGGCTGCCGCGGTGATGGCAGGCTTCTTTGTGAGCGGGGCCTGTTTCAGCGGCAGCGTCTGCTTGACCGTCTGAGCCTGCTTCGGCGGCGAACTCTTTGGCTTCGCAAAGGCGACCGGGCACAGGACTGCCGCGGCGACTAGGTGAACGAGCGGTCTGATCAGGAGGGATGGGTGCGTCATGGCTAGAGAATGGGGCAGCCTGCGGGGAAGACCGTTCCTGAGTGTGTGTCGCAGGGCAGGGCGCGCGACTCAAGCAAAAAATCCTCCTGCCGCAAGACAGTGGGGACGGAGCTTATGCTCCCGTCCCCGTGAAGCCAGCCTGAAAAAGCAGCGTCCCGGGCGGTTTTCACCGGCCGGGACGCGATTGAGTATTCTGAAGGACGCAGCGGGCGGAGTCAGGCCGCTGCTGCCTTACTTGGCGGCGGCAAGCGCCTGTTGCATCGGGATCACCGGCGGCGTCAGCGCGTCTTTAATCTTCTCAAGCCCGCGGTACTGCTTGCCGTTCTTTTCGACCATGCCGCGGGAAACGAGATTCTGCAGCTTTTCGTAAGCACGGAGGCGAAGCATTTCTTCACCGCCGCTCACCGCATTGCGGAGTTTGAGATTCTCATAGACCGCCTCAAAAAGACTGTTGAACTCATAAATCTTCTTCTTAGTGAGCGCGGCCACGAGTTCATCGGTGACATGATCAGGAAGACGACGGGAGAACCGGGTGCGTTTGGTAGTAGCCATAGGGTATGACCTTAGCACAGATATGCAAAACTGCGAAGTATTTCCTTAATCCGGGCACAACTTTTCGCGCATTTGAGAGAAAGCCAGGATGGAGTCGCGCGACTGCGTAGGTAATATTCCGGGGCTGAGGCACGAATAATGGGGGAAATTCCAGGAATCCTCCTGCTCAAGTCAGCGTCGTCATCGTCGCCGGCGACAACAGCAATGCCCGCAACTTCACATTGTCCGGCCGTTCAAGACGGGGATCGCCCGCAAGGGTCTCAGCGGCGAGACGGCGGGCGGTGCGGACGAGCCGGGCGTCTCGCACAAGGTCGCCGAGCCGCAGGCCGGAGAGGCCGCTCTGCGCGGTGCCGAGGATGTCGCCGGGGCCGCGCAGAAGAAGGTCGGCCTCCGCGACGGCAAATCCATCCGTGGTTTTTTCCAGGGTGCGCAGCCGGTCCACGGCATCGGGATGTTTGCCGCTGGCGACGAGGATGCAGTAGCTTTTGTGTGCGCCTCGTCCCACGCGCCCGCGCAACTGATGCAACTGCGCGAGCCCGAACCGTTCGGCATCGAAGACGATCATCACGGTGGCGTTAGGCACGTCCACGCCAACTTCAATGACGCTGGTCGCGCACAGTGCGCTGACTTCCCCGCTGCGGAAGCGGCCCATCACCGCCTCTTTTTCCTCTGCCGCCACGCGGCCGTGGATCAGTGCCACTCCATGGGGCGCAAGGCGCTTCCGCCACTTCTCAAACTCCACGGTCACGGCGCGAACGTCGAGCGTTTCACTCTCCTCCACGAGCGGAAAAACCAGATAGGCCTGACGTCCGGCGGCGAACTGCGCCTTGAGAAACGAAGCGACCTGAACGGGGTCGGGCTCCTCGCGCACGGCGGTGACGACCGGTTGCCGTCCGGCGGGGATTTCGTCGAGGATGCTGACATCCAAATCACCGTACACTGTCATCGTCAGGGTTCTGGGAATAGGCGTAGCGGTCATCACAAGCACATCCGGGGCGCGGCCCTGGCGCACCAGCCGCGCGCGCTGCTCGACGCCGAACTTGTGCTGCTCATCAATGACGACGAGTCCCAAATCCGCGAGTGCTTCTTCGCCGGAAAGCAGTGCGTGGGTGCCGATAAGAATCTGCGGCGCCTCCGCCGGACCGGCGGACAGCGGCAGGAATCCATCCTCCTTCCGCGGGCCGGTACGCAGAGCGACGCGCACGGCCAGCGGATCCAGCCAGCGGCGGAAATTCAGATAGTGCTGCTCTGCGAGGATCTGCGTCGGGGCCATGAGCGCGGCCTGACAGCCGCTCTCCACGGCGAAGAGCATTGCCGCGAGCGCGACAAATGTTTTTCCGCTGCCGACATCGCCCTGAAGCATCCGGTTCATGGCGTGCGGCGCGGCAAGATCGGCCCGAATCTCCGCGATCGAGCGGTCCTGAGCGCCGGTCAGTGCGAACGGCAGTGTCGCGCGCCACTTGCTATAAAGCACTCCGGGCCCGCAGTGCGCAGTGCCCTTGAGCGCCTGCCACTCATGCCGGCGGCGCAGGACGTTCAATTGCAGCGCGAAGAATTCCTCGAGGGCAAGGTAACGCCGCGCGTTTTCCATTTCCTCCATGCTGGAGGGAAAATGAATCCGCCGCAGTGCCAGCGCGCGGTAAAGGCCCGCAAAACCACCGTCGTCCGACGGCGGCGGCAGCGTGTCGGGCATCACATCGTCCGTGATGTTATCCAATACGAGGAACACGGCGCGGCGCAGGAGCTTCTGCGGCACACCCTCTCTCGCGTGATACACAGGCGCGATGCGCTGGAGATGAATGTGCGCGTCGCCGGGGTCATCCGTCAGGATTTCGAATTCAGGATGGTCCATCATGAGACGGCCCATCCGGTCGTTCTTCACTTTGCCGTAGGCGACAACCTCCTGTCCGGCGGCGAACGACTTGAATATGAACGGCATGTTGAACCACCGCAGGATGACGGGATCGAACAGCCCCGCCCCGTCGTCCCGCTCAATCTTCACCTCCACGAAGGCCTTCTGATAGCCAATTCGCTTCAATTGCGCGTCCGTCACCATGCCGTGGAGACAGACAGCGTCCGGGCCGGCGTCACGCGGCCAGTCTGTGAACTGCCGGCGGTCTTCATAGCGAAACGGAAAGTGCTGCAGCAACTGCCCTGCAGTGATGAAGCCGCCGGACGCCAGCGCCTTCTGCGTGCGCGCATCCAGAAACGCCAGTTCAGGCAGCTTCGACTCGAGTGTCAGTTCCATTCCCTGCCTCCGTAGTGCCTGCGGCGCGAAGCGCAAGTTGGGCACCGCCGGGGAAATCAGCGGACGGCAAAATTATTCTCGCCGGGCACCGGAGCGGCACCCTATGATACCGGCACCTTCCCTATATCTTCGTCATGACCAACCCGCCGACTCCCGTTCCCCCGCCCGTCCCGCCCGCACTGCCTCCGCAGCCGCCGCCACTATCAGGGGCCGCGCCGGCTTCCGACAGAATTGTGGCGGCCATGAAGAGCGTGAACTGGCAGCAGTTCGGCAAAGATCTGATTACTTTCGCCAAACGATTCGCCAGCGGCGATTTCGCGCGCATCATCCCGGAGCCGCACGAGCAGTCAGGGGTGGCGGGCCGGCTTCCGCGCATGGCTTCATTGATGGTTTGGCGCCGTGCCCTGCTGATGCTGGCATGCGTCCTCACCTCGGCCTACTTCGTTAAATCGTGCTTCGATCCGCACACATTCAGGAGTCAGCTGGAGAAGGCGCAGGTGGAGAGCCAAACCAAACTCATTCCCGGGACCGTCTCCGGACAGGAGCGGGCGGATGAGATCAAGCGGATCGAGGCCGGGGCCAAAGCGCAAACCGATCAAACCGTGGAAGGCCTTGGCGAATCGAACGTCAACGTCATCAACGCCCTGATGATTGGCCTCTGGCTCAGCGTCCCCGTCAGCCTTGTCTTTCAAATTCTGGCGGCCCGGGCCTGGTCCGACTGGCGTCGCTCCCGCCGGATGGCGCTCATCGCGGTGGCGGTGCTGCTGGGACCTCAACTCGTGGCCATGCTGGTTCCGTGGGGGGCCCTGATGGACTTCACGCATCTTGAGGCTCAGGGTGCCGAACAGATGACCGCGATGAAGACCGGCATTCAGTTGATCGTCCTCTTCGCCGTCCTGATGAGCGCGCTGCCGTTTTTCTACGGGCTCTTCAATGGGGTGCTGCGCGCGTCCCTTGCCACCAAAACGCTCGTGCCGGCCTCCATTGTCTGCGGCTGGGGCAGCATGCTGCTGGCTATCACGATTTCGGTGCCGTGGTTTATTATGATGAGCATTGTGAATCAGATGCAGGCCGATGCCCTGATTGTCCTTGGGGTCGTCTGTCTGCTGGCAGCTCCATTGAGCATCGTCCTGAAGGCACGACGGCTCGGCGTGTCGCTGTCTTCTGAAGAAGCCACAAAGGTCGTCGCCAAAGCAAAGCTGATCTTCTCGGTGCTCAATGCCTCGGGCGTATTGCTGCTGCTCAGCTATCTGAGTGAGAAGGATCTCGTCGGGGCGGATGAGGTTTCTACCCTCGTGATTCACTACTTCGCGAACCTGATGCTGATTTCGGTCGTCACGGTGGATGTTTTGGCAATGCTGCTGGATCGCGCCCACCGCAAGCTGGCGTCGGACCCTGCACCGGAAGAGCCGCTGCGCCAGCTTGGCGAAGTGCTCCCGGGCGCGTAGCCGGAATCCGTGAAACAAAAAAGCCCTGACGCAGTGAAGCGTCAGGGCTTTTTTTCGAACGGATGCGGACGGCCGTTTCAAGTTGGCCTTCGTTCCGCGGCGGCGACCTCCCGGTAGCTGGTGATAAGATAAACGATGAGCAGCAGGCAGCAATACGACTGAAACACCAGAATGAAATCCCAGTAGCATCCAAAGGCCCAGCTTAGCGCCATGCCGCTGCGGTAAATGACGTCATCCTGGAGATTGCCGGCGAATTTTTTCAGCTTCCAGAAGAGCGTGTGATCGCGCGCGTCATCGCTGCCCTTCCGGTCAATCTCCGGCGTCATGCTTTCCTTGAGCCATGTCACTGTTGTCAGGGCGAGACGGGGCGAGACGGACCACCAGATGAGAAATGCATGGGAGAAGTCGTCCGCCCACGTGGCCTGCGTGCCGAACGCGGCGATGCCGAGGATGCCGGGAATAAGCATGGAGCCGAGCAGGTCGGCACATTTATCCAGCAGTCCCCCGCTGAGGCTGGTGCGCCTGGTGGCCCGGGCGAGTACTCCGTCTGCGCAGTCGAGACCGTAGGCCAGATGCAGCATAACAAAAAGAAAAGCCCCGGCCAGCGGCAGCGGGAGCTGCGGCTGCGCGGCAACGGCGAGGGCCCCGCCGACGCCGGTTAGAAAGGAAAGGACCGTCACCGCGTGAGGCGACAAACCGAGGCGGGAGGCCAGCAGCGCGAGCACAGCTCCAATACGATAGGACACCTGCCGCGTGAGCCAGAAGCTCTGCCGTCCGCGGTATCGCCAAAAGTCGGTGTAGGTCAGCGCCGGTGGTGGTGGTGGGGACATGTGTTGGTTACAGGGAATCAGGGGAAGAGGGCTTTGGCAGCTTCGTAGTCTTCAGGGAAATCAATTTCGCGCCATGGCAGGTCGCCGGTGTCCGCGATGGCGGGCGAAAGCTCCCCGGCATCAATCATCTCCTGGAGCGCCGCTTCGAAAAACGAGCCGAACTCCGCGCGGTGCAGCACCCGCTCCACACCGCGGCGGATGACAGGCAACGCATCGGCAGAGAAGCGCGCGAGGCCAAGAAATTCCCCGCGGGCGTCAGCGGGAGGCATGGTTTTGTTAATTTCAAAGACCCTGCCCGCGGCGTCACATTTGTACTTCATCTCCTCCTCGGCGCACTGCTTGCGGTCAGCCGCGAGCAGGGCGGGCTGCGACGGGGCCCCGGTGAGACGCTCGAGGATTTCCGGATGGAATACGGTGTCGGCGTGCAAATAGATGAACTCGCCGTGCAGCCACGGCAATCCGCACCAGACGGAAACGAGGACGTTGGTCGTCTTGTAGAAGGGATTGAATACCTGACGGATGCCGGCGCCGGGAAAGTCGGCGGCAAAGCGCTCGCGCTGATGGCCGGTGACGAGCACGCATTCGCTGACGCCGCATTCCCGCAGCAGCCTTAAATTTCGTGTCAGCAGGGTTTCACCGCCGAGCGGCAAATAGCTTTTGGGTTTTCCGCCGGCGGCATCGGCGAGGCGATTGCCGACTCCGGCGGCGAGGATAAGGGCTTGCATGTGTGAAGGTAAATGGAGGACGCGGCGGCAGCGCAGCGGTCACAGGATTTCTCAGATTGAGGCTTCGTAAATCTCCTGGAGTGAACGCAGCGACGTATCGCAGGGATCCGTGGTCAGATTTCCCTGCACGGCTGCGGCGAGGCCGGGACAGTCTTCTCTAACAAGTCCGAAATCCCGGAGCCGGCGCACGAGACCGGTGCTTTGCATGAACTGCATGAGGTGATCGCGCCCGTCCATGGCCTTGCTTCCGCC
>JANNVM010000582.1:0-8384 GCA_031414455.1 Verrucomicrobiota bacterium | reverse complement strand
CAATTGGCCGCTATCAACCCTTATCGAACCGCCGCTTGTCCCTCATTTACACAAATGCGTACGCATTTGAGTTTGAAAAATGGCTGATTTCCGTTGTTTTTCGGAGCGTCGAGTAACAGGCTGGTTTCGGAAGGCCGATTTCTGCGGTAAACAATCGTAGTCTCGCCCCACTCAAAATCCCGTTCCGCAAGGAGTGTGGGTTCGATTCCCACCGCCCGCACCAGCCCTCTCGGCATGATCCATTTGCGCCACCGCACGGTGGACGGATCATGCCCGAGCGGGGCATAGCGGCCCATACGGGCCGCGCCCCGCTTCCTGCGAAATGACAATCGAACGGCATTGTCATGCTGGCCATTGGAATCCCGGACGGGATTCGGCCATCGCCCATTTTAACCCGAGGCTCTAGTTTAACTGGGACTCGCTGCGGCCCGCCTAGCGGCATGAAGCAACCACAGCGAACTATCCTTGAGCATCACCGACTCGCCTGCAATATCTCGGCGCATGAATGATTTGAATCTTTCGGATTGGCCCAGAGCCGCCAACAGGCAGACGACCTATCCGAATACGGCTGGCGTTTATGCGCTGTTCCTCAACGAAGGAGCGACCATCCCAGGTTTGCAGCCGGGTGAGTGCGGCTTGGTTTACGTCGGCTTGGGGCAAGGCACACGCGGTCTGGCAGCGAGGTGTCACTTCAAAGGCAAGACTGCCGGGCATTCACCCCGGCGCAGCCTTGCCGCATTGCTCGCTGAGGAACTGTGCCTACGGCCAATCTTCATCCGCAAACCTTCCGGAGCCACGACCTTCAAACTCGACAAGGCTTCGGAGCATTTGCTCGACCAGTGGATGGAAGACAATCTCCGCGTTGCATTGCAGATTTACGAAAACCCGGCCGATTATGAACGTGTGTTGATTAGGCGGTGGGAGCCGCCGCTCAATTGTGACAAAAAGGTCTGCCCGTTGAACGCGCAGCAGTTGTTTGTCCTGGATCGGCGTGAACGGCTCAAAGCACATGCTGCACCGCTGGCTGGAAGCTGTTGACTAAGGCTGTCCTTTCGCACCTCATTGCAACTTTTCGTGACTTAAGAGCGCGCTACTGCAACTTTTTGGGGTTTAAGAAGTGCACGAAATTCGACCATCGCTACGAAACGACGCCGGGAAGCATCGCTTGTGAGTGATTGGCTATCGCTTTATCAATCATATTTGTGCTACATCGTGATTGATAGAAAGGCATCCTGTCGATCATGCGCTGGAACTGGCAACTTCCCGACTGGCCCGATTTCCGCTTCGACGCGGATCGCATCCGTGTGTCGGAAGAGCAATTCCTGAAAGGGTCCGGTGTCGTCATTGGGGCGTTGCATCACCTCGACGCCGATGAGCGCGATGGGCTGACCATCGAACTCATCTCGCAGGAGATCGTCGATAGCTCCGCCATAGAGGGTGAAATCCTTGATCGCGCGAGCGTCCAGTCGTCGCTCGCACGGCATCTGGGCTTTGCCGCCGATCAGCGCCGCGCCAGTGCGGCCGAGGCCGGTGCCGCCGAACTCATGGCCGATGTCTATCGCAACCATGCCGCGCCGCTTGATGACCAGACTCTGTTCGCGTGGCACGCCATGCTGATGAACGGTCGCCGCGATATTGCCGATGTCGGGCGCTACCGGACGCATGGAGACGCCATGCAGATCGTCTCGGGCGCGCTTCACGCGCCGCGTGTGCATTTTGAGGCACCGCCATCCGATACCGTCCCTGCGGAAATGGCCCGGTTCATCGAGTGGTTCAACGACAGCGCGCCGTCGTCAGCGAACCCGCTTCCGGCGATCACCCGTGCCGCCATCTCGCACCTGTGGTTTGAAAGCATCCATCCCTTTGAGGATGGCAATGGCCGTATCGGGCGGGCGATTGCTGAAAAGGCTTTGGCGCAAAACCTTGCGGCCCCGACTTTGACGGCACTCGCGGAAACGATCCATCGCCACCGCAAAGCTTATTATGCCGCGCTTCAGCATGGCAGCCAGAGCAATGACATCAATGCCTGGCTGACGTGGTTTGCCGATATTGTGATCGAGGCGCAGGCACGGACGATCACCCGCATCCGCTTCCTGATCGACAAGACGCGGCTGCTTGATCGCTTACGCGGAGAGATCAACGAACGGCAGGAAAAGGCTTTGCTTCGCTTATTCCGCGAAGGGCCGGATGGTTTCGCGGGTGGGTTGAGCGCCGGGAATTACCGGACGATCACCGGGGCCAGTTTAGCGACTGCTACCCGCGATTTGAACGATCTTATCGAGAAGGGTGCGCTGATCCGCACCGGCGAACGTCGCTACGCGCGGTATCATCTGCGCGGCAGTTAAGGTCAGGCTGGAGCTTAACCGGCAATCGAATTCACAGCTAAATCTCGGCTAAGTTCGCCAAGCGTTTCTCTGATTCTGGAACCCTGCTCCACATCCATACCCATGTTCGTTTCCATCTGCTTGATGGTCGCCAACAGATCTTCTTGGCTCAAATCAGGAAACACCTTGGTCGCGGCAAATAGGCTCGGCACTTGTTTTTCAAGAATATCGCGCAGTGACTTATGAGCCTTCGCGCCGCGAACCTCCGACAGGATGGCCGCCAACACCCAGCGAGAGATAATCGTAAGCGTCGTGATCTGGATCGGAAGAGTGTCACCGTCGGCGGTGAATTTCAGTCGGGAGATCAGGCTCCGTGCAAAATTTGGCCCCCAGACCGCTGCGATTGATTGGGCCGCAACGAACAGAAAGCTGTCACGAAAATCCTCGCCCGGCCCCCCAGTGAAAGGGATGAGGACCGCCTCCTCGCCATCTTCGGTCTTGTATCGCTTCGTGCAGCCGTGGAGCATCAGGTAAAGCATAAACAGCGATCGGGTGACAAAATTGAGATCGAGCGCCTCGTTCGAGTCCTTCGCTCGCCCCAGGAAATCCTGAAACTTTCCAATTCCGCGCCAGAGCGCGGCTTGATTGCGGTCAAACTCGCTGTCAGAAACAACCTGCGGCTCCATATCCGCATTGGATACCGTAACGAGCGGCACGGCGATGTCGTCTGATTGCCCAACATCATCCTGATCCTCTCCAACGTCGTGACCTTTCGCTTTGGCCGCGTCTTCGGCATCGAGCCTTTCGACCGTCTCGACATTGACCATTCCGCGCAGGACGATCTGGAGCAGCGCTTGAAGTGCCGGATTGTCTCCATGAGCCAGTCCGGCTGACTTCATGCTGACGCGGAGGTTGAGCGCCTTTCTAAATTCTTCGGGAGTGGCGAAATCCCGTCCCGCAATACCGGGAGCTGTGCCGCGTCCGCCAGCGGAGCGGATTCTTTCCAAAGCTGGTCCGATCTTGGCGTCATCTTCCAGCAAAAGGTGAATGTCTTTTGCGAGACCGATCAGGTCGGCGTCTCCATTAAGGACCGCAACAAGCTTCTTTCGGATGGAGTCGGCAACCGGAAATGGCGCAAACCGCATCAGCTCTTCGGGATTAGCGATAATTATTGGCCGACTGGTCCTGTCGTCTGCAAGGCAAATGCGCGCAATATTTGAGCCGAGTTTCATATCGCCGATGTCGGCGATCCATTGTCCATCTGCCCGTTGCACCAGAGGGAAATGCACATCATCCACCTTTATTGACACCACAGCGTCCGTAAAATTTGGAACGGGCGACCAGATCAGTCGTGACGCACGACGCTCAACGACCCCCGCCATAAAGGTGGTTGTGTCGGACGCAGTTTCAGACTTGTCTGGGGGAACCGCAATGTCGGCAACCGCAATCTTGGACTTGTAGGAGAGCTTCAAATCCTTCTTCACAGATCCACGCGGGAGCTTTCTGTAAAGCAGGCATTCGTGATTTGTCCCCGCTTTGCCCGGCGCACCCAGAGCAGCGACAGTGCAATTTGCGCTGCCTATGAACAGAAAATCGTGGTCCATGCCATGAAAGAGGAACATCTTGGCATGAAGAAAGCGGTCGGAGCTTTCGCCATCCGAGCCGATCGGATGAAATTTGAGCGCCAGCTTGCCAATGGCGGAAACCGGAAATGTCGATGATCGAGACGGGTTGCGTGCGTTCTGCGATAGAAAAATGCGCAGGTCTGGATCACCAATTGCGGCAGTCAGACGCTTCAGTGCAGAAAGTTGGTCATCCCAATATGGGGAGATGATCGTTAACCGCTCAACAGGCTCATCGACCAACTTTAGCATCCTGTCGGCGAGCCCATTTGCGTTCGCCGGGTCCGACAGCAATAGATCAATTTGAGACCCGTCCGACAGATTGAATGGGCCGTCTCCCTCCAGTCCGTTATCGTCAGTCCAAGGCGACTGGCTGCGTATTAGCTCAAGCTTATACGCTGCCTTGTTGTCACCGGTGGGCGCGATCAACGCCGACACCCATTGGTGCGCCCTGATGAAAAGCGTCCGATGAACTTCGCTGTCTTCGTCCTCGTCTCGTGCCTGCCACGACAGGGTTGACACAAGCTCCAAATTACCTGCCCAACCCGCTGACGTTACGTTTGCGGACCCGACATTCAGCCTGGCTTTCGCCTTGCCATACCGCAGGGCTAATTTCGGATGGAAGCACGAAGTGGTCGTAACGGGGACAATCAGATATTTCCGACCAGCGTTCGCAAAGGCGTCCGGGATCGCCTCCAGCGACTGCTCCAGCATCGCCGCATCCGCCAGCAACAAGTTATTCTGGCAGCCGAGACCACGCAGCCTGAGTTGCAGGCTCGCATCGTAAAAGGCCGGATCGACACTGAAAGTCGACAGGATTGAGCTATGAAACCCACCCTCTTTGAAGTCATCGAAGAGGCTATGCGGCATTGAGAAATTCCGCGCCAGCGGCGGTAATAACCCCCGATTCCTCATCAACTAAATGGGCATCGCGTGCGAACGTCAGCAAATTCGCTATTCTAGGCTGAGTATAGGTATATTCGCCAAACTCTCCATCCACCAGGCATCCGTCGTCGAGCGTGAACCGATATGTGAAGCGCCCTCCGGTCGCCAACTTCTGACCAGCAATCATCAGATGGTTCGATACCACGAACTTCTTGATTAGCTTTGCGACCGTGACCCTGGCATTTTCAGCGGAGTTGAGGTCGAGAAACCTGAAAACTCCTTCGACTGATCTTCCTTCCACGGTTTCCTGGTGCAATTCGTCACGAACCTGCGACGCTTCTCTCCACCGAAGCCAAAGCGAAAGGATAAGCTGGATGCTGCCCGTGACGGCCGATGTCTCAGGCATATTCTTGACCGATGCCGCCGCAAGCAACTTTGCTCCCAGATCATGTTCTTCCCCGAGGCTCTTCAGGGCCATGCTCGCAGCGAGGTTCTCCGTCGAGGTATTGCCATCGCTGACCGCGAGCGTTGCGAGGCTGACTGCCAGTGCTTCAACCGTTGTTGGCTCGGCGACCTGGTTGGACACACCGACGATGGCATTGAGCAATACTTCAAGAGCGATATGACAAAACTCGTTTAGAAAATATGCACGCCATCGCGTCAAATTTTCAACGCCGCGGGACGGACCGCCAAGACTTCCCGACTGGACATACAGTTCCCGGCGCAGGTCAAATTCGCCGTTTGAATCCGAAACCACCGCCAACACATTGCGAAGCGAAATTCGCCTTGCTTCGGCAGTGGGATCATCGGCTCGACTGCCTTGCAGAAACTGCTTGAGCAACTTCGCTTCTTGGCTGGACGAATCGAGGTAGGACGGGTGAAGAGCCTCGGAAATCGTCTCGCAATCCGACCTTGAAATTCGGCCTGCTTTTACAGCTTTCAGGAGGAGAGCACAGGCCTCCGCGTGCTCTTCCTGAACTGCAACGGCAAGCGCTTTTCCAGCCGTGCTGCTTACGGCATAAACGCGGGCAGAGCCACTGTCGATCAAGCCCATTTCCAGCATACTTGCCGTATAGAACTGGCCGAAATTGCCGTATTTCGCTTTGAGATACTGACCGTCTTCGCCGGGTCGGTTTGTTGGAGTGATGAGATCGAAAGATTTTTTGGACGTATCGGCGGCTATATTTCGCCACCATTCCGAGCCAGCCATGCCAAGGGCGTTAGCCGCGTCTCCGACCTGACAGGCCAGTGCTATCGCTGCTTCGCAGCGACGGATGAATTCCACCCATTTATCTTCTTTCGTCGTATGATGGATTTGCTCAAATTGCCACACCACCCAGCAATAGAATGAGTAGTAACGAAGCCGATTGGTCACGTTTGTTAGCCCTGGCACAAGCGAGGTGTACAGTCTCACGGATGCAGCTTGAAAGCCCAGCGGATCGCGGCCCGCCGAGAAGCTCCCCGGCTTCGTCCAGTCTGTTATGTGCGTCATGCTCCCCCGATCGCATCGGCCCGCGTGTAGATCGACCATGCAATATTGACCGAAAAAATTATCTGGACGAAGTCAGCTTGGAAGGCAAACGGTTCAACGTGACGATCTGCATCGGTCTCACTCATCAACAAGCTCTCATAAATCTCAGATTTATCGCAGATAACTTAAGTAGAGTAATGAGTGATATTCGTCTAAATTAGACTATATCTTAGAATTGTAGAGATTAGCAGACATATTGCAGTCACCGTCAGCCCGCTGTCCGCCGGTATTCGGTCGTCAATTGTTGTCAAACTACTGCGAACTTCAGGGCGCTGCCCTTCGGGCGACCCGCTCTATTCGCTGGCGCGAACCAAGCCTGTAGTCTTGGCCCTTTGGGTGACGATCGGGAGCGTTCTGAAAATGAGCGGGACAATCCAAGGACGCACTCTTTCCCGCGCTGCGCGCTCCTGAGGGTGCGGCGTTATTGAGCTGACCCGCAGGCACTCTTGCCTCTCTCCTGACCGGACGCCCGCTGGCCCACAGGCCCGGGCGCAGGGCGTCCGGCTGGCGTCGCACCAGCAAGGGTGCCGCTCTTGTTCGGCCGCTACGCGGCGATATTTTTCAATGATATTCGACTGATTTTGGACGGCGCGGGTGCGCCGGCGTGTTTGTGGCCGTCCCCGAAGAGGGGGATGGGCGGCGCTTCCGGCTAGGCCCGCCGCGCTCAGGCGCAACCCGGCAAGCCGGGTCTTTCACGCTGTTACAGCCTTACAGGTGCGCCTGATCGCGGCGGGCCTCTTGGTCGCTCTTTGCCGCCCACCCCCCTCTCCGGGGTCGGTGTGGTTTTTAGGGCGAGGAGGCTGTGATGGCGGTTGGCAATCGGAAACGTGGTTTTGGCGGCAAGGGCAAGGCGGCGCTGCGCGCCGCGCGTGGTGGCGATAGCCCGCGCGTTTCGCTTTACGACGAGGTGACGGCCAAGATCATCGCCCAGCTTGAGGCGGGCCTGTTTCCTTGGGCGCAGCCGTGGAGTTCGGCGGCGGCAGTGCCGGGACTCCCGCGCAACGCGGTTTCGGGGCGGCCCTATTCGGGCGTCAATGTGCTGATCCTGTGGGGCGCGGTCATTGAGGGCTGTTACCCTTCGCAGGATTGGTTGACCTTCCGGCAGGCGCTGGCCGCTGGCGGATGCGTCCGCAAGGGCGAGCGCGGGCATACGATTTTCTATGCCGACCGCTTCACCCCCGACGATGGGCGCGATCAGGGCGAGGGCGCGGAGGGTGAACCCCGCTCGATTCCGTTCCTCAAACGCTTTGTCGTGTTCAATGCCGTGCAGTGCGACGGACTGCCGGAGCGGCTGACAGCCGACCCCACGCCATTACCGGCCCGCGAACAGCACGAAAGCGCGGAGGCGCTGATTGCGGCGACGGGCGCGGATTTCCGCATCGGCGGCGCGCGGGCCTTCTACGACATTGGCGGCGATTATGTGCAGGTGCCGCCACAACCGGCCTTTACCTATCAAATCGACTTCTACCGGACAGCCCTGCACGAACTTGGCCATTGGGCGGGCAGCAAGGAGCGGCTGGCGCGCGACCAGTCGGGGCGGTTCGGTTCCGCGCTCTATGCCCGCGAGGAATTGTGCGCCGAATTGGCCTCGGCCTATCTCTGCGCGGCGCTTGGTATCGTCCCCACCGTTCGCCATGCTGACTATCTCGGCTCTTGGCTTGCAGTGTTACGCGCCGACAATCGCGCCATTTTCAAGGCGGCATCGCAAGCCAGCAAGGCAGCGGATTTTCTGTTGGCGTTCGTTCGTGAGAGCGAATCCACCTTGGCGCGGGCGGCATGAGCGCCGCGCTGCCCTGCGATGACCGGCTAGCGTCCGAGCAGACTCCCATCGGTGAGCAGACGCTTGTTTACGGCGTTGCGCCGATCACGCCCCGCGACCGTCTCGCCATGCGCGCCAATGCGCCGCTGGAGCCGCGCAAGGCGCAGCGTCCCGCCGATCATGGCCTGTTCGACTTGGGCGCCCGCAACCAGATCGAGATGTTTTGACGGAGGAATCCCCATGCTTTTGCTTACCCAAGACCA
>JANNVM010000581.1:0-5615 GCA_031414455.1 Verrucomicrobiota bacterium | reverse complement strand
CTTCGCCGCCACCGTGGATGCCGATCACACCGGTGGCCACCGCCACCTCGCTGATGACCTGGTTTTGTTTGAGCACGGTGCCTTCAAAGACACGGCGATAGAATTCCACCGCACGGTCCATGTCCGCGGCCCAGATGACGTATTTCAAGCGTTCGACAATCATGGGCTTCCTCTGGAACAGTGGTGCGGTCTTGCCCAGCGCGGAGTTTCCCCGGCAGCGCGTCCGAATGCCGGGTCAAATGCTCACTTGCCGGGCCATCGGCACGCCGCCTACACTTCGCATCCGATGTCCAGGTCCACGCCGGTGCTTCACGCCATTGGAATCCTTGAGAATGAAAAACGCAAAATGAAGAACCCGGGCCGGCCAACCACGCGCATTCATTCTGCATTTTTCATTCTGCATTTTTCATTCCGCCGCGCCTTGAGCGTCATTTTCTCCTGCGCTCTCATCGCGGCGGTTAGCGGCTGCCGGACGCCGGTTCCGGGATCGTCCGGGCGGGCGCAGGAAATTGCCACCGTGGAAGTCAGCCGCGTCATTGCGGTGCAGCAGGGCGACCTGCTGGCGCTGCGCTTTCGTCTGAAAGGCCGCGATGCCTATGCCACGGCGAAGCTGCCTGACAAAGCCGCGGATTCCCAGGCCGTGATGGAATTCGACGCCGGAGCGAAAGACGACTTCTCCGCTGCGAAGAAGCGTGGCCGTGCGGTGCCGGTGCTCGGCGCTCCGGTGTGGCGGGCGCTGTCCCGCAAAGTCGCGGCGGAACTCGCACCGGTATCGCGGAGTCAGGGTGTGCTCGTCACCACCGGCGGCCAGGAACTGATCGTGTGCCGCAATGCCGCGGGCGAACCGGTCTTCCTGCCCCTCACCGAACGGCCGCGCGGCATGAAGATCGTCCGCCGCCTCACCGCAGCGCAACTCGTGCCGCGCCTCACATCCGCCTTCGCACTGACCCGCGGCGGCAACACGCCGGCGCTCGTCCTCACCGGTCAGGCACCGGCCATGATGCTGCTCGATCCCGCGACTTCGCGCCTCACGTTCATTTCGGCACCGGCGGAGAAAATGATGAAATTGCCCATTCTCGGCACATCACCTGACGTCACCGTCCGCGGACTGCTCTCCGTCGGCCTGCGCTCGGGCGCGCTCGCCACGTTGAAGAATCCCGTGACGACTGCGATGAACGCCGGTGCCAATCTCATCAGCATGGCCGACTCCGCGCTGCACAGTCTGTTCCGAAAACGGCCCCCCGGCCCCCCGCCGCCGCTCTCAGGCAAGCTACCGATGGACATGGCCGCGTGGGAACAGCACCTCGACAAGATCACCGGCGAGCCCCGCGTCCCCGCCACCGTCAGACTCCGCATCAATGGCGAGCAGTTCTTCCCCGACTTCATCGAGGCCATCCAGGAAGCACGCGAAAGCATCGACATCATGCTCTACATTTTCGACTCCGACGATTACGCCCTTCAGATCGCGGACCTGTTAAAGGAAAAGTCGAAGGAAGTTCGCGTGCGCATCATGATAGACGAAGCGGCGTCCCTCCAATCCAGTTTGCTGGACGCGGAATTCCCCGCGGCACCAGGCCACCGCGCACCGTCCAGCATCGTCCAATACCTGCGGCGCGACTCCAGGATCCAGATCCGCCCCATGGCCATGCCGGCCCTCAGTGCGACACACGCCAAGATGATCGTCATTGACGGGCGCCGCGCCTGGCTGGGCGGCATGAATATCGGGCGCGAGTACCGCAGCGACTGGCATGACATGATGATCGAAGTCACCGGCCCGCTCATTGCCTGGATGCAGCGCAGCTTCGTCCGCTCATGGGCCCACAATGGCTGGACCGGCGATCTCACGGAACTCATCAGCCTCCTGGGAACCAGTGAAAAAGCCGCTGCCCGCATCCCCGTCCCGGGCGGTGCCATCCCCGTGCGCCCCCTGCGCGGATCCGCCGTGCACTCCGACATCCGCACCTCACAGATCGCCGCCCTGCGTGCCACGCAGCACTCCATCTGGCTGGAGAATGCCTACATCACCGACAGCCGGTTCATCGCCGAACTGATCCGCGCGCGGTACCGCGGCGTGGACGTCCGCGTCATCGTGCCTTCCGAGAACGACAGCCCGGTGATGCGGGCCAGCAACAAAGCCCTCGTGCCGCAACTCATACGCAGCGGCATCCGCGTGTGGGAACTCCCCGAAATGTCCCACGTCAAAGCCGCCCTCTACGACGGCTGGGCCTGCACCGGCTCCGCCAATTACGACCGCCTCAGCTTTCGCGTGAACCAGGAATTCAACATCGGCTATTCCGACCCCGCCGCCGTCGCCGCCCTCCGCCGCGACCTCTTCCTCAAAGACATGGCCCGCGGCAAAGAAGTGAAGACCGCCCCGCCCGAGACACTCACCTCACAGATCACTGATGGCCTGCTGCAACTCCTCACCGGGCAGTTGTAAGGTCCGCCACGCACTTTGCCAAACCGTCCAGCCGGACACGGGTTAACACTGTTCGACAGAAAATGAAACGAGGGAAAGCCATCATGAGTTGGTCTGAACCGGCCGCTTGGTATCAGGCTGCAACCAACTATGCACCCTCTAAGGGACGCAGCACCTTTCCGTGGTCAACGTGGCTCGTGTCTTTCAGCCTGTTGGCAGGATTGATGATTTGGGAGTGGATTAATGCCGATCCTGCAGTTCGCGCCAGCATTCCCAGGCTGATAGGCATCATCGTTGCTCTATTTTGCTTTCTTCTCTGCATGGGCTGGATCTACGTGCGCTTCACCCGAACCAAAAGGACGACGATCTACGAGGGGGGAGTTGTCCATGGATCGAGATTGGAGAAGCAAGGGATTCCGTGGTCCAGCATCGAATATTTCTACATTGATGAAAATAGGTTGGGGCCTTGGACCTTCCGATTTCTCACCTGGAAGATGGTAGATCAAGAAGAGGAGGATTTCTCCGTGGTTCCTGATTCCGTCGATATCTCTGCTGTCGCCGACTTGTTCAGGAATAAAGGCGTCGAACAAGCCGGAGCGCAGTCAGGCCGGCAGTGATTGCTTTTTGACGGCGGGCCGGATCGCCGCAAGATGGGGGCGTGCGTATTCTCACGGCAACTCTCTTATTCACACTCACTGCGGCGCTGCCGGCGGGGGCTCAGTCGGCGAAACCTGCGGCGGCGGAGTCGCCGGTGACGCAGCGTCCTGAATACCGGCAGGCGGTGCAGGCATTGAAGGACCGGCTGCCGGAGGTGGCGGCGGCGCGGTTGAAGAAGTTGCTGGCGTCCGGGACTGTGAAAGGGGCGGCGGCGGGGGCGGTGAAGCTGTTGCTGGCGGAGGCGCTGGTGAGGTCGGGTAAGGCGGAGGAGGGCCTGGCAGCGGCGGCTGCTGCGGAGACGCGGGGCGCGGCGGAGGCGGGCTATTGGCGGGGCGCGGCGCTGGCGCAATTACAGCGGTATGCGGAGGCGGAGAAGGAACTGGCGGCGCTGCCGGCGGACGGTCGTTATACGATGGAGGCGGCGTTCACCCGGGCGAGCGTGCTCCATGCGCTGGCGCTGGACGCGCAGGCGCTGGATGTGTTGAAGCCGCTTACCGCGGCGAAGGACGCGGACGTTTCCCTGCGCGCGAAATTGTGGTCGGCGGAACTGATGCTAACGGCGCAGCGTCCTGCGGCGGAGATCAGCCCGCTGTTGCCGGCGCAGACGCAGGGGCGATTCGCGGCACCGCTGCGTTACCTGCGGGCACGCCTCGCGCTGGCGTCGGGTGATGCGAAGGCGGCGGCGGAACAGTTTGCGGCACTCGCGGAGGGAGGGCGCGGCATTCCTCCCGCGCTGGCGAAGAATGCGGCGCTGGGCCGGGCGCGGGCGCTGGAGGTGCTGGGCCAGCAGACGGAGGCGCTGGGGGTGCTCGAGAAGCTGCTCGGTCAGTCGCCTCCCCCGGAGCAGCCGGTGCTGCTGGCGGCGTTCGATGCGTTTGAACGGCTCAATAATCCACCCTCGGCGGAGGCGGCGAATTTCCTGGCCATCTGGGCGAAGTCGGAAAGTCCTGACATTCGCATCCTCTCGGGTCTCGCCACCGTGGCCGCGCACGAGGCGGCGGGCCGCCCGGCGGACGCGCTGAAAGCGTGTCAGGCGATCGCGAAGGATCCGGCCTCACCGGAGTTGCTGCCGTGGGTGCTGCTGCGTGAGGCGCGGCTTTCGCTAGTCGCCGGGGACCGTGCCGCGGTGGCGGCCATCACCGCGCGGCTGGAGCCGCTCGCCGCTTCGCCCGCGGTGAAAGCATGGGCCGCATGGCTCAAAGGCAGCGCGGGATTTGATGCCAAACAATTCGCCGCCGCCGCCGCAGAATTCACGCAGGCGGCGAAGACCGGGACCACGCCGGAAGCAAAGGCCGCCGCCGCCTACAACGGGGCGCTCGCGGAATTGCAGGATGGCCTGGGCGATTCGCAGGGGCCGCTGGCGATGCTGGACGGCATTGGCACGCAGCAGGCGAGGATTGCGGGTGCGGAGTTTCATCTTGAACGGTCGCTGTACATGGCGGCGATCGGTCAGGACGGTGCCCGCGACGGGCTCGTCGCGTTTGTGGAGGCGCTGCCGGATCACGCACGGCGGTTCGAAGCGCTCGTGGCCCTGACAGAACTGGCGCTCTCGTCGGTGCCGCCGCAATCGGGGGAGGCGCAGCGGGTCGCCGCGCTCGCCGCCGCAGCAGCCAAAGATCCCGCGGCACTGGAGACGGTCGCCTGGCTGAAAGTGCTCGCCGCCGAGAAGACCGGCACACCGGACGATTACGCCAAAGAGGCGGCCGCGTTCCTCGTCGCATGGCCGGAGACCGCCCGCCGCGCCCCGTTGCACATGAGGCTCGGCGAAATGTATTTCCGCCGCCAGAATTTTCCCGCCGCCCGCGCCCGGTTTGAGCAGCTCGCCAAAGACGATCCGAGGCATCCGCTCGCGGAGGCCGCGCTGTTCTGGGCCGGAAAATCCGCGCTGCTCACCCTCGGCACGGCGTCCAGCGATGATGCCATCTCGCTGTGGGAGGAGGTCTTCAAACGCAACGGCTCCCTGAAGCTCGAAGCAAGGTTCCAGGTCGCCTTGCTCAAACAGCGCCGCAATGATTTCGCCCAGGCGCTGCAACTGCTCACAGGAATCCTCGACGCCAAACCGCCGCCCGATGCCGGCCTGCGGATTCAGGCGCTCTGCGCGCGCGGCGAAATTCTCGTCGAACAAAACGAATCCGCGGATTCCGTCGCCCGCGGGCTCGCCGCGTTTGATCAGGTCGTCGCCGATGCCGCCATGCCTGCGGCGTGGAAGCACGAGGCGCTCGTGCGCAAAGGCGTGTCGCTGGAGCAACTCAAGCGCACGGACGAGGCCATGGAGGCATGGCATGCCGTTCTCACCGATCCGCCGGCGGCGGATACCGATGATTACTGGTTTCACCGCGCCGGAGAAAAGGTTCTGCGCTTCCTCGAGTCGCGCCGGCGATACGAGGAAGCCGTGACCATCGCCGAAAAGCTGGCCCTGGCTCCCGGTCCCCGCGGCGAGGCGGCCGCGGCGATGGTGAATGTGCTCGTACTCAAATACGGCATTTATCGCCCGATGAAGAAATAGCCCGGGACCGCGGCTTTGTAAGCCGCTCGACAG
>JANNVM010000580.1:0-2194 GCA_031414455.1 Verrucomicrobiota bacterium | reverse complement strand
GATCGCCGGCGGCGGCAATGTGCAGACACTCATGAGCGGCACCGACAAGCCCACCTCTGCGCTCGTTCGCATTCCGTTCAACATGTCCGGCTCCGCGGCCCTCAGCTATCTCAAACTCCGCGTGCAGTCGGACGACGGCTTCGTGGCATGGCTCAACGGCATCGAAATCGCCTCACGGAACAAGCCCTCCACCCTGGCGTTCAACAGTGCCGCCAGCACTTCCACCGCCGACGCCACGGCCCTCGCGTTCACCACATTCAATCTCAACCAGCACATCACTCTGCTTCGTGCCGGTGAAAACCTCCTCGCCGTTCAGGCAATGAACGAATCCAGCGGTTCCAGCGACCTTCTCTTCAACTGCGAACTCTCCGGCGGCGTTGATGGCACCAATTCCCGGCGGCTGATCATCCCGGCTGTGGATGCGCCCCGCGCCGGCTCCTACACAGTGACTGTTACCAACACCACCAGCTCCGTCACCAGCGATCCCGCCGTTGTGGTTCTCCCGCCGGCCATCCAGACGCAGCCGGCATCCGTTAGCATCAACGGCGGCCAAACCGCGACTCTATCTGTTGTGGCCGCCACATCGCCCCCGTTCACCTATCAATGGTACCGCGGCATCAGCGGCAGCACCTCGAATCCCGTCACGGAAGCCACCGGCGCATCGTTCACTTCCCCCGCACTCACTGCCACGGAGCAATACTGGGTCCGGGTATCCAATCCCGCCGGCAGTGTCGAATCGGATGCCGCCACGGTCACGGTCGCGGTGCTTGATCCCTTCACCACCTGGAAAGCCGCCCGGTTTACCCCGGGGGAAGCCACCAATCCCGCCATTTCGGGACCCGCC
This sequence comes from Verrucomicrobiota bacterium, assembly GCA_031414455.1. Lineage (GTDB taxonomy): Bacteria > Verrucomicrobiota > Verrucomicrobiia > Verrucomicrobiales > V1-33 > V1-33. The sequence goes on along the minus strand of JANNVM010000580.1, from coordinate 1,350 downwards.
GCCGACCCGGACGGCGACGGCATAACCAATGAAACCGAGTATGTCTTCGGCACCTCACCCAAAAGCGCCCAGCCCGTAACTGAGCCCGCCATCACCCTGACCGGCTCGACGGTTTCGGTGTCGTTTACGGCGGCGAAAGCCACCGGGGCGGGCTATGCCGGCCGCGTCCGTCACTACGCAGTGGATACGACAGGCAATATCGCCGCTGGCCCGTGGACACCGCGTCCGGCCTTCGAGAATATCATCGCCAACGACCAGACTGTCGCCTGCGTGATGCCGGCAAGTTCCGGCCACACCTTCTGCCGGCTGCGCATCTGGCTCACGCCATAAGACTCACGCCACATACGGATGCAGCCCGGCCACGCCGCCCTCGCGACCGAAGCCACTCTCCTTATAACCGCCAAACGGGCTGAGCGGATCAAACTTGTTAAATGTGTTCGCCCACACGACACCGGCTTTCAGCTTGCGGCTGATTTCAAAAATACGGCTGCCCTTGTCCGTCCATACGCCGGCGCTGAGGCCATAACACGTGTTGTTCGCCCGCTCCACCGCCTCATCGGGCGTGCGGAACGTCATCACGCTCAGCACCGGCCCGAAGATCTCCTCCCGTGCGATGCGGTGGCTCGCCGTCACATTGGTAAAGAACGACGGCGGAAACCAGAACCCGCGCGACGGCAGCGCGCAGTCGCTCTGATACAACTCCGCACCCTCCGCCACGCCGCCATCCACCATCTCGCGGATCCTGTTAAGCTGCGCCCGGCTGTTGATCGCCCCGACATCGGTATTCTTGTCCATCGGATCGCCCACCCGCAGCGTGCGAATCCGGTCGCGCAGCTTGCGCAGCACCGCCGGGGCCACGCTTTCCTCTACGAGCAGCCGGCTGCCCGCGCAGCACACGTGCCCCTGATTAAAATAAATCCCGGCGATGATTCCTTCCACCGCCTGATCAATCGGCGCGTCCGCGAAGATGATATTCGCTGCCTTGCCGCCCAGTTCCAGCGTCAGCTTTTTGCCGCTGCCCGCCAGCGTCTTCGCGATCCACTTGCCCACCGCCGTGCTGCCGGTGAATGCCACCTTGTCAATGTCAGGATGCTGGACCAGCGCCGCACCGGTCTCACGTCCGCCCGGCACAATGTTCACCACACCCTCCGGCAATTCCGCCTCTTGAAAAATCTGCGCGAGATGCAGTGCCGTGAGCGGCGTCGTCTCCGCCGGCTTCAACACGCACGTGTTCCCGCACGCCAGCGCCGGCGCCAGCTTCCACGCGGCCATCAGCAGCGGGAAGTTCCACGGGATCACCTGCCCGCACACGCCGATCGGCCGCGCTGTCTTCCCGGGGAACGCGTACCG
>JANNVM010000579.1:0-1551 GCA_031414455.1 Verrucomicrobiota bacterium | reverse complement strand
ATCTGGGAATGATCGCGGAACAGGAAGGGCGTCCACTGGTCCGTCTCGCCCCCCATGAAGCCGTAGAAGTATTCGAAGCCCAGCCCGGACGGCCATTGGTCGTAGGGTCCGGCGATGCTTTCCTGCCAGACGGGCGTGTTGTGGTTTTTGCCAAACCATGAAGTCGCAAAACCATTTTCCCGGAGCATCGTGCCGATGGTCGCCGCCTCTTTCGGGATGATCGTGTTATAGCCCGGGTAGCCCGTGGACAGTTCGCCGATGATGCCGGTGCCTGCGGAGTGATGGTTGCGCCCGGTGATCAGCGCGGCCCGCGTGGGCGAGCACAGCGCGGTGGAGTGGAACTGCGTGTACCGCAGCCCGGCCTTCGCGACGCGATCCAGCGCGGGCGTCGGGATGACTCCGCCGAAGGTTCCTGAAATACCGTAGCCCTGGTCATCGGTCATGATGAGCAGCACGTTGGGCGCGCCTTTGGGCGGCACCACGCGCGCCGGCCAGTACGGCTTCGACTCCAGCGAGCTTGGCTTGATCACGCCGCCGAACGGCAGCGGCGGCGGCGGGAGTTGTTTCCCGTCCAGCGTCACGGTGGCGCTCGGCGCACCGGGCGTGCCGGTGATTTGCTGGGCGGTGGCGGAGGGCGCGCCGGCCATCATGGCAGCCGCGAACATCGCGTTCAGGAGGATGGGTCTGGTTGGTTTCATCGGTAGTTTGGTTTTGTCTGTTCGGTGGGTTGGGGCCAAAATGATTCGCTTCGCTGGTGAATGCGCGGGCCGTCTCATGCGAGACGGCCCGCGTGGTTCACAAGCGGATGGGGCTACCGATAGGCGCGGCGGGCCGCTCCGGCGTAGGAATACGGCGTGTCCGGGCAGCCGATGATGTCAATGAACAGGGTGCAGGCTCCGCCGCTGGCCGCAGCCGATCCCTCGAGAACCTTCGCATCGTAAGTCAGGTTTTCGCCGGAGAGCACGGGATTGCTGATCTCAACGACGACATCCGAGACCTCGTTTCCGCTAAAGATGGAGAGGGTGGCATTGGGCGGATTCTTGAGGAAGCTGTCCTTCCCCTGGCTCCAGAGCGGAATAAAAGCGGTGGTCGGCAGGTGCCCGGCGAGGCGGTTGGGCCGGTCCGTGAAACAGATGGTCTTCGGATTGACGCCGCGCAGGACGAGCTGGCCGTTTCTTAGCGTCACGTTCCTGGCATTTTGGACATAGAGCACGTCCATCTTGCCCGTGGGTTTGCCGGCGGTCGTCCAGGTGATCGGCGAGGATCCCTGCGGGGCTGCCGTCTGCGGCGTGCTGCAACTGGAGAGGGCGGTGAGAGCAACGATGCTGCAAAGAGCACCGCGCACGTGGTTGGTTTTGTTTGTGTTCATGGCTTTGAGTTTGACTGCTGCGGGTTTGGTATCTGGGACAGGGGTTGCGACTTCGCTGGTGAATTGGTTTTGTCTAATCGGTTGGTCTTTCTTGTTTCATGGCGGTGATCCTTTGGCTTCCCTGGGGGCAAACTGCGGGAACAGGCTGTCAGGCTCCACCGGGTCGTCCCCGAGCGAACGGC
>JANNVM010000578.1:0-3235 GCA_031414455.1 Verrucomicrobiota bacterium | reverse complement strand
GTGTTTCCCGCCGTAAAAGCGCCAGTTGAACTTTTCGGCGAGCTGCTTCTTCACCGTCTCGCGGTCGAACTCCAGAAAGTGCAGCGGGCCATAGGATTTGCGCCCGAGCTGAAGCTGGTGGCTGCTCATGTACTGCCATGCCGTCAGGTGCGGGAAGGTGCGGAGTTTGTTGCCCCGGCCAAACAGGCGATTGATCGCACTCACATATTTCCAGTCGTAGTGTCCCATGGACCAGGTGCGCGCCAGGATCGTCTCACTGTAGGGATTTCCTCCCTCCAGCAGGTACTTGATTTTGTACTTCCGCATCGTGTGATGCATCCCGGCCACAATCGCATGGTCGGTCGGGATTTCGCCGTCCGGTGTGGAGGCGCGCAGGAAAGCCACCTGGAGATTCCGGAACTCCTCCCAGTCGAGCACGATGGTCTCCAGATCTATCTTCAGTCCGTCCAGCAACCGCTTCACATTGTGGACCGCCAGCTCTGAGTTCCAGCCGTTGTCCACATGGATCGCGAGCGGACGCAGGCCCCACTCTTTTGTCAGGATGGCGACGTAGCTGCTGTCCATGCCGCCGCTGACGCCGATGAGGCAGTCATAGGGTTTGCCGGCACCGTCCTTCCGGATTTTCTCCGTGATTCTCTCCCACATGCCGCGCCGTTCGGCCACGCTCTCACGCAGCCACTTGATGTGCGGGATCACGGGGCGGCAGTGGCTGCACGTTCCATCATCGTGAAACACAATCTCCCGGTCCGTAGTGTCCATGACACACGTTTGGCAAATGCGATACTCCTGACTCATAAGGCGGAAATTGGCGGCGGAAACGCTATCGCGACGTCAATTCGCGGAGCTGCGCCGGCTGGGGGTAATTGATGAGCACCGCGCGGTGCGGGCCGTGATAGACAAAGAGACTGCCTGCCGCTGCGGCGCTCACGGCCGTGGCGCGGAACAGCTCGCGAATATGATCCAGCGAGCCGCAGCCGCCGCAGGCGATGACCGGGACATTCACCGCGGCACAGATGCGCGAGACGAGGTCAATGTCGTAGCCGCCCATCGTGCCGTCGCGCTCCACGTGATTGATCATGATTTCCCCCGCACCCGCTTCCACCATCCGCTGCGCGGCCTCTTCCGGCGACAGGCCGGTTTTGCGTTTCGCCGACTGCACACTGGTCTCCTGACCGCCAAAGAATCCTTTCTTCACGACCTCCACGACGCCCACCACGGATTGATTGCCGAAGGCATTCGCGGCCTCGGTGATCAGGCCGGGCCGGTCGAGGGCACCGGTGCAGAGTGCCACTTTTTCCACCCCGAGCCGCAGCAGTTTTTTGATCTCATCAAAGGCCGTGATGCCTCCGCCATAACAAACCGGCATGAACGCCTCCGAAACGATCTCGAGGATCACATCGAACCGGATCGGCGTCCGCTCCCGCGCGGCGATGATGTCGAGGATCATGACTTCGTCCGCTTCCTTGTCGTTGAAGATGCGGACGGTGTTCACCGCGTCTCCGAGGTAACGCGGCGACTCGAACTTCGTGGTTTTCACGAAGCCCGACTTGCCCATAAGCAGGCACGGAATCACCCGGCGGGGGTGTGCGGCGGGGGGATTACTCATGCGAACAGAAATTGCGCAGCAGTTGCAGGCCGAAACGGTGGCTCTTCTCCGGATGGAATTGCGTGCCCATGACATGCCCCGATCGCGCCGCGGAAACGAAGGGCGCGCCAAAATCGGAAGTGCAAAGCGTCTCGGCGCGGCAGGTCGCGGGATCCACGCCGTAGGTATGCACAAAGTAGAAGCGCGTGTCCTCTCCCAGTCCGGTAAACAGCGGATCGTCCTTCATTTGTACCGTGCTCCAGCCCATGTGCGGCACCCGCAATCCGGGATCACGCGCGATCTTCCGCAGCGCGATGGTCTCCGCATCCAGCCAGCCGAGGCCGGGCTTCACGCCCTCCTCGCTGGACTTCGTGAGCAGTTGAAAGCCAAGGCAGATGCCCATGATCGGCACGCCGGCACCCATGACCCGTTCCTGAATCACCTCACGAATGCCCGACTGCTCAAGGTTCGTCATTCCGGCATCGAAAGATCCCACGCCTGGCAGGAACAGCCGGGAGGCCTGGCGAATCACGGCGTGATCACCGGAGAGTTTCGCCTGCACCCCCGCCTTCTTCAGCATGTTCAGCAGCGAGCCGACATTGCCCAAATCATAATCAATCACCACGGTCATAGTCTTCAATGTAGAGTGGGCTTCCAGCCCACAGGCGTAATTTGATGGTTGACTGGGGGACTGGAAGTCCCCGCTACGCAGCGCCAAGCAGCCGGTCTATCATGGCCACCAGGGCATCGTGCTGTGTCTCCGCATTCACCCGCTGCGTGAAGCCGGCCACTGCCGCGCATTTTGCCGCGATGTCTTCATCTGTCAGGCGGCTCAGGCATCGCGCCATGCTCTCCGGCGTGAAGTCGTCCGTCACCCAGCCGATGCCGTTGCTGCGCACGAGTTCCGCCTGGTCCGGGCACGGGCTCACCATGATGGGCAGGCCGGCGCAAAGAAAGTCGAAGAGTTTGTTGGCCAGGGAATACGTGTGATTAAAGGTGTTTGCGGGAAGCAGGAAGACTCCGATGTGGCAGCGGGCCACGGCGGGAAGGATGTCCTTATAGACAACGGGTTCGTCAAAGAATACCCGGCCCGGCGCCACTTCCTCCGCCAGCTTTTTCAGGTGCGCGATGTAGTCCGGGAAGCCCTTCATCAGCATCAGGTGGAGGACAAAGTTTTCCGGCAGCAGACCCATTGCCTGCACCATTTTGTGCAGTTCACGTCCCGGCGAACTGGAGCCGTGATGCATGAGGTGAACGCGGCCGTCGCTGTACTTTGCCGGACGCGGCTCCGGCAACGGCATGGGCGTATTCAGCACACTCACCGGGCGTTTGAAGCCGTATTCCTTTTCATAGAGGTCGCAGAACCGGCTGCTGATGGTGATGTGCCCGTCCGCCTGCCTTCCATAGCGTTTCAAAATCCGGATCGTCACCGGGCGGTCAAACAGCTTCCACTTCAATCCGTGCGCGTACTGCCGCGGCGCATATTCGTGCCAGTCGATCAGAATCTTCGTTTGAGGAAACGCCCGCCGCACGGCCGCCAGCAGCGGCGCGGCGACGGGATCATGCAACAGCACGACATCGAACTGGTTAGTCCGCAGGAAATTCCAGCACCAGTCCCACCGTTGCGACCGGCGTAAGCTCCACGCATGA
>JANNVM010000577.1:0-2638 GCA_031414455.1 Verrucomicrobiota bacterium | reverse complement strand
GCCGCCATTGGTGGTGGACTCCGTGCCGTTGCGGCGCAGTTCGACGGGCAGGACATCCGGGGCCGGCAGTCCGGCGGCCTGAAACATCTTCATCCCCATGTATTGCAGAAACGAGGCCTTGGGGTTGAGGTTGAAGCTGCTACTGCCGTCCAGGGAGTCATCGTTGGAGATGGAAATCCGCAGCGGCTTGAACTGATAGCTCCGGCTGCTGTTTCCGCGGATGCGCATGGAGCAGAGATAGCGGATCCATGACTCGGTGCCGCGCGTGATGATCAGCGTCTGATGGAACTGCCGGTCGCTGCTTTCGGCGACGCTTTGAAAGGCGGTGTTTTCCGCCGCCGTCAACGTTAGGCGATAAGTGTCCGCCGTGGCCGAAGGCTCTGCGTTGTCCACCTGATACTGACAGTTCGCGACCTGACCGAATACCTGCGGGTTCACACTGGGATTGCTGGTGCGCGCCGGGGCGGGCCAGGTGCGGGTGGCGGTGCCGTCGCTGCTGGAAATGTAGAACTCCTCAATGGTCTTGTCCGCCTGCGGCGGCAGGACGGCTGTGAATTTGCCGGTGCCGTCGCCGGTCATGACGATACTGCTGAAGGCCGGCGGGCTGCCCGTGGTGGCGTTGCGATAGAAGAGCGTGGCCGTGAGCGATGCGGCGGCGGATTCGTCATTCACCACGCAGGAAATGGTGACGCTCTGTGTGCTCCGCGGCACCGCAGGAGAGTGCTTCACGGTATGGATAACGGGAGGCACATTGATGGTGTTCACGGTGTTGACCGCGCCCGGGGTGCCGCCGCCGGCCGCGGTGCTCGCAGCCCAGTTCTGGCCGTTGTCGTTGCTCAGCGCGGGATTGCGCAGTTCCAGGGACTTGCCGCCGCCATTGGCCGGCGTCGTCCAGGCCCAGCCGCCCCATGTGGCCTCGCGGCTGCGCTGTGCCCAGTCACCCTCGGAGGCATAGGTCACTTCATCCACTTTCGTCCATGTCCCCGGAATGATGCCGGGCATGGAGAGCGTTAGCGTTTCACTGTTGTCGGAAAGGGTCGCGCCGGCCAGCCACGGTCCCAGCGCTGTCACCCCGCCAAAGGCCGCACTCAAAGCCGGGGGACTGGCCGCGACCACGACATAACCGCCCGCCGCAATCGTCGAAGCCGCGGGAAACGTGTAGCTGACTCCGCTGCGGAACGCCCAGCCGCTGATGTCCACCGGTGCCACGGTGTCGGGGTTGTGGATCTCAATGTATTCCAGGGCCGTGTTTTCAGGAAAACCGGTTCCGGGACGATACATGATCTCGCTGATGACCGGCGCCGCAAGACACGGTGCCGCGACGAACGACAGGGAGGCGCCAGCGATGGCAGCCGCGAGAGCATGGGATGAAAAGCGCATGGGATTGGAGGGGGGCTTGGGGGCGAGGGTGGGAGAGCGTTCACCGGCTCCCTTTGTTGCAGGCTACCCCGAATTCGGTCCGGAGATCAATACCAAGTCGTAGAGATGTCGAGCCGTGCAGCCAAAGTGCCGGTTCACACCCGTCCCGGGTGACTTCATCTCTTAAGTCACCGCGCACGGTTCCACTCCGGTGGCTTTAGCACTTTTTCAAAGAGCCCCGGTCATCTTTCTTCCAATTATTCGGGTCCGGAGCGTATCCCGGCGGCACCCTGCATTTCCTCGATCATGCTATTCACAGGCACGCCATGGATTTGATAGCCGGCATCCTCCGTCAGGAGGTCGAAGAAGCGGGTTTCGCCGCGCCGGGTTTCGATGCCGGTGACGGATCGGTGGGCGATGGTCTGGCCAATCCGGACGCCGCGGGACAGTTTTACTGAACTCTTCTTACACGATAAAAATATCTGCCCGCAGCATGAACTTCAGCGGAGCTGTCAACGTAGTTCGTCTGACTGCCAGCCGACTGGAGGGTGCGTGTCAGTTCAGTCCATGCCGCCATATTGGATGAACGATCGACGGCGTAAGTGGCCCCGGAAACCGACAGGAATGTCAGCGTCACATCGCCACTCGTGCGGTTCCGGACAATGTCCGTAATTCTGAACGGCACGGAGACGGACACCGTGTTCGCAGCCGTCCACAACGATACTGCTTCGGCATCCGTCAGCACGCGATTGAGCCAGATTGCGACTTCGTCCTGGGCTCCCGAGTGGGTCGTCGAGTCTGTGGGATCGTCCCGGCGCCCCCCGATTTTAGCGAAGGCCGTATTGATGCCCCAGCCGGTGACATCGGGCTGCAGATTGCCAGTGCGATCGACTCCATTGACCCAAAGCCGGAAATTCGAGGCCCGTTCAGCTCCTGTCGCACCGTGCGTGGAGGCCACGACGTGAAACCACCCGGCATTGGGATCAATCAGGCGGCGGTCGGGCCCGCTGTTGTCTTCCAGGTAAAGTGTCCGCTCGGCATTGATTCCGTCCGCATTCGGATCCACGGCAAGGACCAGCCCATTGTTGGCCGTCACGATCTGGAAACTCTTGGTATTGTCCGCCAAATTGTTTGTGAAGACCCGATCCCCTCCCGCAGCGGGACCGGCTTTCAAGAACAAGGCGACGGTGATGGAACTGGAACCATACGCTTCACCGGGGCCCAGAATGATGTGCCCTGCGTCGTTGCTGTAATGTGCCAGGTTCGCCGCGCCACCCAC
>JANNVM010000576.1:0-2802 GCA_031414455.1 Verrucomicrobiota bacterium | reverse complement strand
GGCGCGGAAAATATCGGCCTCGGAAATCCATGCTGGCGCGCGGAGCAGACCGAGATCGAGCACGCCGTCAGGAAACTCCAGTCGCAGCGGGCCATGCACGAGCACGGTGCGCGGAATGCGCAGGATGCCGTGTGATTCCAGCGTGCCCGCGCCCCCGGTGATCTGCGCGATCAGCTTCACGAGGCGCGGCTCCAGCGATTCGAGACGCTTGGAGTCATTGCACAGCAGACAACTGGCGAAGCGAATGAGCGACTCGCCTTTCCAATCCAGCACGCCTAAAGCCACTTGGAGCAATTCGACTCCATCGCCCACATCCTCCCAGCGAAACGGCTGCGGCACCTGGCCTCGCGCGGCACCGTCTGCTGCCGCCACACACCAGTCGCGCCACGGCTCGCGCCATCGCTCCGCCACTGGACAGGCCACGACGCCTTTGAACAACTCCGCCCAGCTCTCGCGGAATTGCGCGGGCCCCACTGCCGCGAGAGCAGCGAAGAGCGGTGCCTCACCCGCGGGCAAGAACTCCACCTGATGAATGAGCGCCGCATCCCGCCGATGGCGAAGCAGGACGATCCATCCGCAGCGGGCCGCCTCGGCGAGTTGTTCCTCGGCCCTCGCGCGCGCGTCGCCATCTGCACAGCCCGCGGCCTTGAGTATTGCTTCGTAGTCAAACAACACGCGCTGCATTCCCTCGCCGGTGCGGCCGGCCTTGCGGCGCGCATAGCGAGTGGCGAGATGCTCCAGCACCACACGGCAGATGAGTGGCTGAGGATTCATGTAGTGTCGGGGCTTTCACCCAGCAGTTCCAGCCATTCGCGCTCCTCCGGCGTGCCGCGGCGCAGGATGACTGGTTCGTTGCGCACCTTGAGGCGTCGGCCTTCGCGCTGCTCGTGCTTGGTGACAACGATCAACTGATCGCAGAGGTCGTAGGCATACGGGATGTTACCCGTGGACATGGAAAATACGCCCTGCAGGTCCAGAGATTTGAGCGCGTTCACACAGTCGCGAATGCGCTCGCCGGAGAGTTTGCTGAACGCTTCATCAATAGGCACCAGCGACAGCGTGGGGTCTTTGCGGCGCACTTCATGGCGGCGGTAGGCGCGCAGGTAGCTGGCAAGAATGGCGATGAAGTAGGGCGACTGATTCTCGCCGCCACTGAAGAGGTCGGACTTCCGGTCCACGCGCACCGGAGGGCTGCCAGGTTCCTCCGTATTGTGGACCTCCATGTCGTACTCAAAATAGTTGCGGTAGTCTAGGAGCCGCTGCGCCTCTTTGCTGTCCGGCTGCTCCGTGAGCAATTTCAGAAACTCGCTCACGGCATCGCGCAGTTCGCTGTCGGCGCTGGCGAAAAACAACTCGCCAGGTTTGGCAATGCAGCTGGCTTCCAGCATCCGATGCTGGAGCGCGTAGTCCTTGTTGTCCCAGTGGATAATGCGGTAGCGGCTGCTGCCAATGGGGCGCTTCAGGAAGTTGTTCAGCAGCGCGATGAGGTTCTTCACTTCGCCCAGTGCCGCGCGCATTTTTTCAAGTACCTGATCACGCAGCAGCGTGCTCCAAAGGCGCTGCTCTCGCTCCGCCTTGTCGGCATAATCGGCGATGTCGGCGCCGGCGATGCGCAGTCGGTGCATTTCGTACTCCGCATTAGCCGCAGCGTGCGCGTCCAGCTCCTGATAACGGGTGTGTTCGAGCGCCAGCTTCTCTCGCTCGCTCACCACTTGGGGCCAGAGAGCCGCGGCGTCTTTGTCAGCCTTGTTGAAAAGCTTGGCGCACTCATCCGCCGCGACATCCAGCTTCAGCCACTTGACGAGAAGGTCTTCTCGCAATGCTTCCAACCGGGCCAAGTGCGCACTGATGTCCAGATGCAGTTTGAGTTTCAGAAAGCGGTCCTCTGCCTGCGAATGCAACTCCGTGGCCTGCGCCAGCTCCCGTTCGGCGCGTTTCTCATCGTTGCTTCTGCCGCTGCCGAGAAGTCCTTTCTCCCGCTCCCGGGCGGCTTTGAACTGGAACTCCACGACCGCGAGCTGCTGCTCCAGTTCTTCAAACGCCTGACGATCCAATGTGTTCAGGCTGGCGGTATTTGCTTTCAGCTTCTCTTCCTTCTCGGGCAATGAGCGCACCTCGTTGAGGTCGCGCTGGAGCGAATCACCCGGACGGAACGTCCTGCCAAAACGCTCCTGCACATCACGCACCGCCCGTTCCAGCGGAGCCTCGCGCGCTTCATCCGCTGCGAGCGAGGCATCCTGTTTCTCCTTCCATGCCAATTGTTGCTGGAGGCCATTGGCACCGAGGAAAGGATTGCCGTCGTAGAATCTCCGGCGCTCCACGAACGCGCCGCGGCTCATGAATCCATCCGGCAGAATCGCCTGAGCGTGGTCGCGCAACTGTTCGCGCCGCTCCACGCACATCACGTCACCAAAGAGATGCGTGATGACCGCCGCTGCGACCGAATGCGTTGTATGCAGCTTCTCCGCGAGCGATCCCGGCTTCCGCTGGCCCGGCAGTTCGAGAGCTTTGGCGGGATTCAGCAAGGATTCCCGTCCGGCATTCTCAGCGAGGTCCGCCGCCGTCAGGCTGTGAAACACTCGCTCCGCTTCATCATAGTCATCCACATCCACCACGACGGCGAACTTGCGTGTGAAGGCGACCTCCAGCGCAGGGCGCCACGCCTCGTCGGTGACTTCACAAAGCTCCCGCAGATGCCTCGCAGGGGCCTGACTGCCGCGCCAAGGCAGCGCGTCATTGATCGCATCCAGCACCGTGGTGGGGAACGGCAGACGGCCTGAGCGCAGGCGGGCGATTTCCTCC